>NZ_JBFIIH010000030.1:0-35941 GCF_041601355.1 Neptunomonas sp. | reverse complement strand
TCTTTGCGCGTGTTAGTCTGTTTAGCGGTCACTTGTTGAATGCTTTCTGTCAGACGTGTTTGTAACTCCTCAATCCCCTGCTGTTCTTTTGAAGATTGGGACTGTAGTAGCGTGAGGTTCTGATTAACCGAAGCAACCTGAGAGGTGACCAGTGATTTAGTATCGGTTAGCTGAGAGTTAACATCGGCAACGGCCTTACTGACCTCCTGCTTCAGGTTGTCAATGCTAGCACTGTCGTTTTGCTGGTTCTGCATTGACTGCCAATATTGGTAGCCCGTGCCGCCTAACGCAATAATAGAAATTATAAGTGCTAGTTTTCCTGGCCAGGTAGCGCCTTGTTTTTCTTCGGCGGGCGGGGCAGGAGGAGCCGGTTCTTTTTTAGCAGGCTCGGGTGTCAATTCGGGCGTTTCGCTTTGCTCGTTGACAGCGTTTTTTTTGTCGATGTCTGATTCAACAGTCGTATCCGCATTGCTTTCAACAGGTTTGGCTTTATTTTGCTTTTCTGTTTCTTGCTCCATCGGGGCGGCTTTCGGCTCAATGACAGCGTCTACGGTTGTTTGTGTTTTTTTCTCGGTGTGTTTCATTCGTTGGTTTCCGAGTCGTTAGCTGAATTTAGCGCTGTCACCATGGATAGATCATCCGGTCCTTGCGCAACCTTTATTCGCGTAAATCCTAAGTGTCTGGCCTGATCAGCTATTCGTTCACTGGGCACTACAAGGTTAAGCTGATGTAGTGAATCGCTGCTGAACTGTTTTTGGCGACCTTGTGCAACTGTAACAAAATTGCTAAGAGCCTCGCCACTGGTAATCAGGATAGATGATAAAGCAGAGTTATAAATAGTACTTTTGATAAGGATATCATCATATTCGGGACATTTTCGTTCGTAGAGGTTGGCATATTCTACGTCCGCGCCGCGCTCCGATAAGGTTTCAGCGAGTGTGGTACGCCCGCCGGACCCTCTTAAAATGAGAATTTTTTTGCCTTTGATATCGTGCAGATCTGTCAGAGTCAGCATTGCTTCTGAATTAAACCCGCTGTTTGAGTGGCATGCGGGGATATCTTGCTGATTAAGAATGTGGGCTGTTTTCTGGCCAATGGCGTACCACTGGATGCCGTCAGGCATTTGTGGCCAAAATTGATCGATCCAGTCTAATGCGAGGTGAGCGGCATTGGGGCTGATGCAGACGATGATGGTGTATTGGTCCAGATTCATCATCTGATTTCTTAACAGCGCATAGCCTGGGTCTGCTTCCGTTATTGGGCATATTTCAAGTGCCGGCAGATGAACGGCTACCGCTCCGCATTCAGCCAGCAGGCTGATTTGTTGTGCGGCCTGATGTGCGGGGCGTGTAACGAGAACGCACTGACCGTGTAAGTCTGGTAGATCAGCCTTTGTTGGTTGCATAGACTTCGCTCAGAATTTCATCAGCACCGGCCGCTAACAGGCGTTCAGCTACCGCTATACCTATTTGCTCTGCTTGATCCGGATGTCCGCGCATCTCATCGCGTAGCACAGTCGTGCCATCAGGCCGGGCGACTAAGCCGCGCAGATAGACTTCATCTTGCTCCTTATTAAGGACTGCGTGACAGGCAATCGGGACCTGGCAGCCACCTTCAAGGCGTTTGTTCAACGCGCGCTCAGCCAGAACGCACCATGCCGTTGCCTGGTGATGCAATGGGGCAAGCAAGGCAATCGTTTCCGCATCATCGAGACGACACTCTATACCTACGGCGCCTTGTCCGCCCGCAGGTAGGCAGATGTCGTCAGGTAACTCGCTACGGATACGCTCTGGCAACCCGAGGCGGATCAGGCCGGCAGTTGCCAGAATAATGGCATCATATTGGCCATCATCCAGTTTACTAAGACGCGTTTGTACATTGCCGCGCAGATCCTGAATTTCAAGATCCGGGCGTTGTTCTTTCAGCAGGGATTGGCGTCGTAGAGATGAGGTTCCCACGATAGCCCCTTGCGGAAGATCAGAAAGGGAGTTGAATTTGTTAGAAACAAATGCATCGGTTGGCTTTTCGCGAGGGCAGATAACCGCCAGTCCAAGCCCCTCAGGAAACTCCATAGGTACGTCTTTCATGGAGTGAACCGCGATATCGGCACGGTTTTCCAGCATGGCGACTTCAAGTTCTTTAACAAAGAGACCTTTACCACCTACTTTTGCCAGAGGTGTGTCCAGAATTTTGTCGCCACGTGTTGTCATGCCCAACAGTTCTACCTGAATGCCCGGGTGGTGTTTCTCTAACTCAGCTTTTACGTATTCCGCTTGCCAAAGTGCGAGGAGGCTTTTTCGGGTCGCGATGCGCACAACTTTTTGATGCATAGTCCAGTCCTGAGGTGAAAACGACAATGGGCCTTATTCAGGCGAATGCAGCGATTGTAACAGATCATTTTGATTCTGGGTCTTGCATATATCAACAGAACACGCATCGGGAGTCAAAACTGCTATAATCCCCCGCAAATTATGACCAGAACGGTCTGTAAAGTGTCTATAGTGAGGTCCTGAATATGAGCAGCAAAACCAACCAGCAGTGGGGTGGTCGTTTCAATGAGCCAACGGATGCGTTTGTCGCGCGTTTCACAGCGTCAGTTGAGTTTGATCAACGTATGTATCGACAGGACATTCAAGGTTCGGTTGCTCATGCCACCATGTTGACGGAAGCCGGTGTGTTGACGGTTGCAGAGCGTGACATGATTATTCAGGGCCTGGCTGAGATCCGGACTGATATTGAGGCAGGTCGTTTTGAGTGGTCCATCGCTTTGGAAGATGTTCATATGAACATCGAAGCCGCGCTGACTGAAAAAATCGGCATTACCGGTAAAAAATTACATACCGGACGCTCTCGTAATGACCAGGTGGCCACTGATATTCGTTTGTATCTGCGTGATGAAATTGACCTGATTCTGTTGGAGATTACTCGTTTGCAGCAAGGGTTGCTGGGCTTGGCGGAACAGGAAGCCGATACCATCATGCCAGGCTTTACTCATTTGCAAACAGCGCAGCCGGTAACATTTGGCCATCATTTAATGGCGTGGTTCGAAATGCTCAGTCGTGATTATGATCGATTTCTCGATACCCGAAAACGCGTCAATATTATGCCTCTGGGTGCTGCAGCTCTGGCAGGGACCACTTATCCGATTCAACGTGATATTACCTGTAAATTACTGGGCTTTGATACGCCGGCAGAAAACTCATTGGATGCTGTATCTGATCGTGATTTTGCCATTGAGTTTTGTGCAGCCTCGAGCATTTTATTAATGCATATGACACGCATGTCTGAGGAGCTGGTGCTGTGGACTTCAGCGCAGTTTAATTTTATTAACCTGCCAGACCGTTTCTGCACAGGTTCCTCTATTATGCCGCAGAAGAAAAACCCGGATGTACCTGAGCTGGTGCGGGGTAAAAGCGGACGGGTTTATGGGCACCTGTTCAGCCTGCTTACTTTGATGAAGTCTCAGCCCTTAGCTTACAACAAGGATAATCAGGAAGATAAAGAGCCGTTGTTCGATACCATCGATACCGTTAAAGGTTGCCTGCGTGCTTATGCCGATATGGTGCCGGCATTAGAGTCACGCAAGGAGTATATGCGTGAAGCAGCGTTACGTGGTTTTTCTACGGCAACAGATCTGGCTGATTATCTTGTTAGAAAAGGCATGCCTTTTCGTGATGCGCATGAGGTGGTTGGCAAGTCAGTTGCCTATGGTATTGAAACCGGCAAAGACCTGGGGGAGATGTCATTGGCCGAGCTGCAGAAATTCTCAGATACCATTGCTGATGATATTTTTGACGTACTGACGTTGGAAGGCTCGGTTGCAGCGCGTAACCATATTGGTGGCACTGCGCCTGATCAGGTAAGAGCCGCTGTTAAACGTGGCCAGGAAAAACTCACACAGAGAGTCTAGTCTCTTCCTTTAGCCATAAGCGGGTAGTTGTCGCGGAGCCGGTGGCGTTTTTCTAGTCGCCGCTTGTATAAAGCCTGAATTCAGCTTGCCAGCATTTTGTTATGCTGAGAATTCCGGTTTCAGGCTTTATTGTATGGACTAGATTGTATGGACTAGGTAAATTTAGCGCTTTTACTACAGGCGTCTAATTTAGAGTAATGTCGACCATCAGGTCACTGGCAATGGCTTCAATTGCGCTTTGTAAGTCATCAAAGTCGATGTTGTCCGGCGCTAGTAATTGTGCTTCTGCCTTGAAAAGTAATTCAGCTGACATTGAGCCGGAGATCAGTTCTGTCGTCAGGTTTTCAACGTTGATATGACGTTTGGCCAGTGCTTGAGATATTTCGCGCACTATGCCTGGTTTGTCGTGGCCAATCAGTTCAAGTGTAAAGGGCTGTAGGGTGCTCGGGCGCTCTTGTTCATCGGCCGTCTCGGCGATGATTTTGAGTCCGGACTTTTGCAGTGTCTGTAAAGCGTCTGTTAAATCGGATGCTTTTTCGTCCGGTACGCTGATAACCAGGATCCCGGCAAACTTGCCGCCCAAACGCGACAGGGCAGATTCCAGCCAGTTACCATCATGTTCTGCAATGGTGTTAGACAAGTGTTCTACGAGTCCAGGCCTGTCTGGTCCGATAATGGTTAAAATTAGCGATGTCATATAGTGAGTTCCTTCCTATAAAGTATTATCGAGAAGCTACGACTAAAAATAATGAAAGTAAAGGGTAGTACACAAATATGCTCTCAGTACTCAGTGCATTATGGCCTGTGTTTGCGCTCGTTCTTCTGGGTTTTGCTGGTCGTAAGATGGCGTTTCCGGGAGATGGGTTTTGGCAGCCAGCAGAAAAGCTAACTTACTTCGTGCTATTTCCGGTGTTGCTGGTTAATAAGCTGGGTTCATCCGATATGACAGGGGTTTCAGTTTTTGAAATAAGCATTGCTGTTAGTTTGTTATTGTTGATCGGCTCGTTGTCGTGCTTTTTGTTACGCCATTGGCTGGTGTTTTCCGCGGCAGGCTTTACGTCGTTTTATCAGGGCTCAGTCCGGTTTAATACTTATGTCGCTTTGGCCGCTGCGGCAGCACTCTTCGGGGGGCAGGCTGTGGCGATATCGGCGGTTATTATCGCGGTTATGATTCCGCTGATAAATCTGCTGTGCGTTATTGTCTTTTCTACCCAGGTGTCCAGTTCACAGGGTGTTCGGGCGCTGTTATCCACTTTGCTGAAAAATCCGTTAATCCTCAGTTGTCTGTTAGGCATCGCTTTAAACATTAGTGGCTTAGGTGTGCCGCAGATGGTTTCTTCTGTTGCCGGGCTGTTGGGGAGTATGGCATTACCTCTGGGATTATTAGCGGTAGGCGCTGGTCTGAATATTCACGCTTTAAGGGCCGTTCAGTCTGCTGTATGGGTTTCATCCTTGATTAAGTTGCTGATATTTCCGTTAATTATGTACATTATCTGTACCGTGATGGAACTTTCTCAATTGATGACAGGTCTGTTGTTGGTCTTCTCGGCTGTGCCAACCGCTCCGTCAGCCTATATTCTGGCAAGGCAGTTGGGAGGAGATGCTGAGATGATGGCGGCCATCATCACCGGGCAGGTATTACTGTCGATGATCACGTTACCTTTTATGCTCGGCATACTGATTTAATATGATGATAACGTTAAAAAGTTGCCAAATTCTGTAAAAATCCGATAATTCAGTCAATATTTGAGTGTTTTTTTAGTATTATTTGAGTTTTTCCGGAATATACGCGTATTTGTCGCTATAATACTAATTAAGCATTTGGTTATTTATGCATCTAAGGAATAGTATGCGTCGTATTTGCCGAACCTATGAAATTAAACGCAATTATAAATAGAAGAAACAGTGATATATGAAAAAAGGTCCTGATTTAGTCATGGTTCTTGTAACCGCTTTTGTTGTTGGTTCAGTTCTGACGGGTATGTTTTCTCATACTGATTTTCAGTTCGCATCGATGGTTGAGCAGGTTTTTAGTCGCCAGGGTTGATCCCTTTTGCTCAGTCCTGAGGGCAGGCTTGGGCATTATAGTTTGCATAGAATAGATAAGGTTAATAACACCTGGCATCAGTAACAATACAGGAAAGCGGTACATCCCAGCTTTCTATCGGTAGCTTTTTTACTTTTTGGAGATCATGCGCCAGCCCGATTAATCGTGGCCGCTGTGCATTGTATTGTCTGATAAAGCTGAACGTCCTGTCATAATAGCCTCCTCCCATACCAAGTCTTCCTCCTTGCTCATCAAATGCGACCAAGGGCAGCAGCACGATGTCCAGCATTTTTGCCGGGCGAATGAAGCGGTAAGGTGATTTAGGCTCCAGAATGCCGTAAATATTGCGTGTCATCAGGGTGCGGTGGGTGTATCGGACAAACCATAGTCGGTTATGTGACAGCGGATGAAGTACTGGCAAGTAGACATTTTTTTTCATTTTCCAGCACCACTGCACTATGGGCGTCGGATCGAGTTCTCCATCATTTGGCAGATAAATCGCCAGATGTTTGGATTTGTGAATATCCGGGAGTTTTTTTATGACTGTCAGAAGCTTGTGAGCCGCTGCTGCTTGTTGCTGGGGGGATAAAGCGCGTCGTTTTTGACGCATCGATTGCCGAAGTGTGCTGCGAGCGTCCATTTAGCTATTAAGACTCCTTATTTAAGGCTCCTTATTATGAGACTCCCCAAGATGCCGTTACTGGTTGTGGCCCTGAACCCGAAGGTTCAAGGAGGAGATCTCCGAAGTGAATAAGGCTTTCCGAAGACGGACATGCACACATCACTTGCTAGAAAAATCCATACTGGTAATTATCGGCTCGAGGGACGTAACCAATTGACGAACACCTCAGGGAGCCAGATCATTATAACGCGTTTAGCGCTAAAGTCAGCTCTTGTATTTTATTTAAAACATGCTAGGAGCGCCCGTTAACTAATTGAAATATATTAATTTAATCTAATATTCCTATTCGTTAAGGTCTGTTTTTTCAGTGATGGCTAATGAGCTATCAATTTTTTTGTTAAGTTTCTGAATGCGTTCGTCAAACTTTTCCTGATGTTCGGCCTTGCTCTTCAGCAGTTCGTGAGACAGGTTCAATGCAGTCATTACGGCAACGCGTTCAAGCCCTAAGACTTTGCCGGCATCACGGATCTCGCGCATTTTTTTGTCCAGAAAGTCAGCTGAAGTAAGAAGTTCATCTTCCGCTCCTTCGGGGCAGCCGACCAGGTATTCTTTATCCATTATTCTAATGGCGACTTTGTGGCCTCGGTCATTACTCATGAGCTTTGCTCCAGTGTTTTCATACGCTGAATCATTTTTTCAACCTGTACACGGGTTTGATCATTTACCTGGAGAAGGCGCGCTTTTTCTTGCCGGGCCTGTAGTCCGGTTGCCAGTAGATGCTGGTTTTCCAGCTCGAGCTGTGTGCAACGGGCGAGTAGTTGGTCAATTTTTTGTTCAAGTGCGATAAAGTATTGGTTTGTCATTCGGGAATCCAACATAAAGTCTAGAGTGGACTATAAACAGGCTGCTCTGGAGGGTCAATCGGGTCTGCATAGCTCTGTATAGGTTACAATGCTAGGATATTCAAAATATATTGAATTGTGTGTCTGCAAAAACGTTAAAAAGAGAAGAGTGAACGATGCTGGAAGTGAATGAAGAGTTGATAGGTTTTGATGCGATTGCGAATCTGCTCGTAACAGAAAATGTTTTTATTGTTTCTCCCTCTGAGTTGCATGGTTTATTAGCGGGGCAGTTGGCATCCGGTGCCAGGATGACGCCCGATATCTGGCTGAGCACAGTGTCTGAATTGCTTGAAATTGACAGTTTAACTCAGGAAGGCAGCAAGGTCGGGCTTATTGGACTTTATCAGCAAACGCTAGGGCAACTGGAAAGCTTTGGTCTTGAGCTGGCGATGTTGCTACCAGACGACGAAGCAACATTAGAACAGCGTGTCGAATCATTGGGGCGCTGGTGTCAGGGCTTTATGACGGGGTTTGGTTATCAGGGCAAGCAAACTGACCGGTCATTGTCTGATGAAGCGAAAGATGTACTACGTGATTTATCAGAAATTTCGCAAGTAGCGAATGAAGTGGATGACGGTGAGGACAGTGAAGCCGATTTCATGCAGCTGGAAGAGTATGTTCGTATGGCGGTATTGATGTTGTTTGCCGAATGCAATCAGTCGAGTGACACCGTCAGCATTGCTGATGCCCCCAAAATGCACTAATGGACACTATTAATATGAAACAGCCATGTATCAGTCAGCGTGAATTTGCTGAGCGGCGCGAGCGTCTCGCTGCCCGGTTACCTGTTAATAGTATGGTTGTTGTGCCGTCAGCTACATTACAGCATCGCAATAGTGATGTTGAGTCTCCCTTCAGGCAGGACAGTGACTTCTATTACTTGAGCGGATTTGATGAGCCTGATGCGCTTATTCTTATATCCAATCTTATATCCAAAGGTAAATCAGTCCTTACCTATACGCTATTTTGTCAGCCGCGGGATCCGCAGATGGAGGTCTGGAATGGTTATCGCGCCGGGCCTGAGGGAGTGCTGGTCGACTACCTTGCTGATCGATCGTTTTCTATTGATGAGGCTGATGAGCGTCTGCCAGAGTTATTGGACGGCATCGAATCGGTTTATTTCTGCATGGGCACTCACTACCAGACTGAAGTCCGGGTTGAGCATTGGCTGAAATCGATGCGCAAGAAGCGCCGTCAGGGTGTAAGTGTACCGTCGCGACTGGTCGAGCTGAGCCCGGTGTTGCATGAAATGCGCTTGTTTAAATCGGCGCAAGAGATTGAGGTGATGCGTGCATCGGGTGAAATATCAGCGCAAGGGCATGTGCGTGCCATGCAAAGATGCCGTCCTGGCTTGATGGAGTATCAGTTGGAAGCGGAAATCATCTATCACTTTATGCAGCATGGATGTCGTTTACCTGCTTATTCCAGCATCGTTGGTGGCGGTAAGAATGCCTGTGTGTTGCATTATATTTCGAATAACAAGGTACTTCGTGACGGTGATTTGGTGCTCATTGATGCTGGTTGTGAAGTGGATTACTACGCCGGGGATATTACGCGTACTTTTCCGGTCAACGGGCGCTTTTCAGAAGCCCAGCGAGCCTTATATGAGTTAGTGCTCAAGGCTCAGTCAGCCTGTTTGGCGGCGATTAAGCCCGGTATCCCTTGGGAAGAAACACATGATATTTCGGTGAGTGTTATCACGGAAGGTTTAGTGGAGCTGGGCATTCTTAAAGGAAATCCGCTGGAGTTAATCGATTGCGGTGCTTACAAAGCCTTCTATATGCATCGTCTGGGTCATTGGTTAGGTATGGATGTGCATGATGTCGGTGATTATAAAATTGAGGGGGAATGGCGGTCGTTGCAGCCGGGCATGGTGATGACGGTTGAGCCGGGTATCTATATTGCACCTGATAACGAAAGTGTTGATGCATGCTGGCGGGGTATTGGTATTCGTATTGAAGATGATGTTTTGATTACTTCACAGGGTTGTGAGGTGTTGACCGCGTCAGTACCAAAGACAGTGGAAGAGATTGAAGCGTTGATGGCTGTGGCGAGACAGGCATGAACACACACTACGATATCGTTATTATTGGTGGGGGCATGGTCGGAGCAAGTCTGGCCGCTGCGTTATTGCCGATTGCCAAAGAGCTTGACCTTCAGATTGCTGTGGTTGAATCGATGCCTGTGCCGACAGATGACCTGAGTCATTATCAGCCTAGTTATGATGCTCGCGCGACGGCGTTGTCTTATGGCACTCGCAAGCTTTACGAACAAATTGATGTCTGGCAGGCGATTGCCGCACATGCCTCTCCTATTCAACGTATCCATGTATCCGACAAAGGGCATTTTGGGGCGACACGCCTGAATGCTGAAGAGGAGCATGTGCCTGCACTGGGCTATGTGGTAGAGAATCATTGGCTGGGACGGGCGTTGTTACATCATATACAAACACATCCGAATGCTGACCAGTTACGTTATTTCTGCCCGGCGGAGGTTGTCAGTGTTACGCCTGTAGAAAAAGGGATGCAGTTATCCATTCAGCGGCGAAGTGAAACACTGAAGGTGTCCGCTGACTTGGTCGTAATGGCGGATGGTGGCCGTTCAGATCTGCGGGAGAAGCTGGGTATTAGTTATCAGCAAGTGGTTTATCAGCAGCATGCGGTGGTGGCTAATATCAGCCCTGATCGTCCCCATCAGGAGATTGCTTATGAACGCTTTACCGATACCGGACCGTTAGCGCTTCTGCCTTTGCAGGATCAACAGGATATGGCTCGCTGTGGTTTGGTATGGACAGTCCCTGATGCTGAGCTGGACAGCGTTATGGCGCTGGATGATGCCGCGTTTATTGCTCGCGTTCAGGAGCGTTTCGGCTATCGTGCCGGGCGGTTTATTCATGTCGGTGAGCGCTTTAGCTATCCGCTGAAATTGGTACTTGCGGATGAGCAGGTGCGTCCGGGGTTGGCCGTGCTGGGTAATGCCGCACATGCGCTGCATCCGATTGCCGGGCAGGGGTTTAATCTTGCTTTACGCGGTGTGGTTGAGCTGGCTCAGTTCATTATCGATGCTCGCCGTGGCGGAGTGTCTGTGGGTGATGCTGAAATGTTGCAGGCTTACCATCAGTCGCGTGTGGCTGATCAACAGAGAACCATCGGTTTGAGTGATAAAACGATGAAGCTTTTTTCTAATCATAATCCTATGCTGGCATTGGGGCGTGATCTGGGTTTGCAGTTAATGGATATCTGTCCGCCCGTTAAAACACTGTTTGCGCGTGGAGCGATGGGGTTAGATGTACCAGCACCACGCCTGAAATAAGGTAAAAGAATGACATTACACACAGCGGATATCGTTATTGTCGGTGCAGGCATGGTCGGTTTGACGGCGGCGTTGTCGTTGGCTGCATCAGGACAGAAAATAGTACTGTTGGAAAATCGTGATGTTAATCCCGCGACAGTGGCTGATGAGGTTGGTGCACAACAAGTGAATGGTTATGACCCGCGAGTCAGTGCGCTAACGTGTGCTTCTCAGCAGTTGCTCACGCATGTCGGCGCCTGGCCTTACATGCAGCAACTGAGGATTAGCCCCTATACGGATATGGATGTTTGGGATGGCGAAGGGAGTGGCCATATTCACTTTTCATCGCGTGATCTGCACGAGCTGGCGTTGGGGCATATTGTTGAAAACCGCGTCAGTGTTGCCGCCTTATATCAGGCAGCGAGTCAGGTGGATAACCTGACATTGGTGGGCGGGGCCGCTGTCACTCAATTGTCGGAGCCTGAAAGTGCGGGCGACACTTCCTACCGTCTCCTCAGCTGTGCAGACGGAACACAATGGCGTGCCAAATTGGTGGTTGCAGCCGATGGTGCACTGTCGAAAATTCGTCAGCTGGCTGCTATTCCTATGTGGGAATGGGATTACGGGCACCATGCGATCGTCACCACTGTTCGTACCGGGCAACGTCATCAGTCGACAGCATGGCAACGATTTACAGAAGATGGTCCTTTGGCATTTTTACCACTGGATGATCCGCATTGCTGCTCGATTGTCTGGTCAACTTCGCCGGACCATGCCGCATCATTGATGGAATTAGATGATGACGCGTTTTGTGCCGCTTTAACACGTGAGTTTGAAAGTCGTTTGGGTGCTGTTCTGTGGGCTGATCAGCGCTATGTTTTCCCGTTACGCCAGCGTCATGCTCAGTATTATGTGCAGCCAGGTTTGGCGGTTATCGGTGATGCGGCGCATACCATACATCCACTGGCCGGGCAGGGCGTTAATCTGGGGTTGATGGATGCCGCTGCCTTAGCTGAGCAGGTTCTGATCGCGGTTGAGCGCGGCGAGGATATCGGTTGTGAAGCTGTACTGAAGCGTTTTCAACGCCAGCGTCAAGGTGCTAATCTGCAGATGTCAGCCGGCATGGAAGCTTTCAAGCAGTTGTTTGGTCATCAACAACCAGTGCTTAAATTGATCCGTAATATCGGTATGAATACGTTAGATAAGCTTTCGCCGTTGAAGCAGCATATCGTTATGCAGGCGATGGGCTTAAGTGGCGATGTTCCATTGCTGGCGAAAAGGCCGCTTGATCACAGTGAACCTCTGTGAGCAGTACATATGTCACAAGGTGGCCTATAAGGCATAAGTAGTAGGGCAGGCATTTGAGTGCGTTCAAAGATTGATCTGTCTTTAAAATCACTATAAATTGGCAACCCCTTTTTTCAGTATCCAGCTATTGAGTAGTACGGTGTGTATTAGCTGAGATGCGATAACAATAAGAGTTTTATAACGATGGCTAGTAAAACCGCTTTATACGATCAGCATTTGGCCATGGGTGCAAAAGTCGTCGACTTTGGTGGCTGGGATATGCCTTTAAATTATGGTTCTCAGATCGAAGAGCATAATAAAGTACGCACATCCGCTGGTATGTTTGATGTGTCGCATATGACGATTGTGGATGTTACCGGCGCAGATGCTGCTGAGTATCTGCGTTATTTACTGGCGAATGATGTCGCACGCCTTGATTTTAAAGGGAAAGCTCTTTACAGCGGCATGCTTAATGAAGACGGTAATGTGATCGATGATCTTATTGTCTATCGTATGACAGACCCGGGTGTTTCGGGCGAATGGTTTCGTGTTGTTGTTAATTGCGCTACCCGGGAAAAAGACTTGCGCTGGATGGCGGAGCAGGCGGCGCGTTTTGATGTCGCTTTGACGGAGCAGCCTGAGCTGTCGATGGTCGCCATTCAGGGGCCGGAAGCGATTGTAAAAGTAAAATCTGTTCTTAATGAGTCACGCGGTCGCCTCATCGATAGCCTGAGTGTATTCCAGGGCCAGGAGTCGGAAGGTTGGTTTATCGCCAGAACCGGTTACACCGGCGAAGATGGCTTGGAAATCATAGTGCCTGAAGATGAAGTGGCTGATTTCTGGCGGGCGCTGGGTGAAGCTGGTGTTGCGCCGTGTGGTTTGGGTGCGCGGGATACCCTGAGGCTTGAAGCGGGTATGAATTTATACGGTGCGGATATGGATGAGAGTGTTTCGCCTTTGGTATCAGCCATGGGCTGGACGATTGCCTGGGAGCCGCAAAGCCGCCACTTCTGTGGGCGTGCCGCTCTGGAAGCAGAGAAGGCCGCTGGTGTTACTCAGAAACTGGTAGGCTTGGTGATGGATACGCGCGGTGTATTGCGCGGTCAGCAGAAAGTGATCGTAGACGGTGTGGGTGAAGGTGAGATAACCAGTGGTACATTTTCGCCTACACTGAATGTGTCAATCGCTCTGGCTCGAGTTCCTGCAGGAACAGGTGATCAGGCAGTGGTTGATCTGCGTGGAAAACAGGTACCGGTTGCAGTCGTACGCCCGCCGTTTGTGCGCAATGGCAAAAAAGTATTTTCTTAACCCCTAGCATTAGGAATCGGCAACATGAGTGATATTCGTAATGAACTTAAATATGTAGCTAGTCATGAATGGATTCGTGATGAAGGTGATGGAACTGTCACTATCGGCATCACAGATCATGCACAAGAGCTTTTAGGAGATGTTGTTTTCGTAGAACTACCTGAGGTGGGTTCTGACGTTGCAACGGGAGATGATGCGGGTGTTGTTGAGTCTGTTAAAGCCGCATCTGATGTTTATGTTCCTGTTTCCGGCGAAATTGTTGAGGTCAATAATCAGCTAGAAGACTCTCCTGAGCTAGTGAACAGTGACCCATATGACGATGGATGGTTTTTTCGCATCAGGTTGTCAGATGTCAGTGAGCTGGATGATTTGCTGGATGCCGAAGCATACGGTGAGTTATGTGAGGATGAGTCCTGATCGATTCATCGCCAGCATGCGTGTAAACTACACTGCTTGATAATTCACTGTCCCGGCACTTGGCCGGGACAGTCATTTTTACTGTTTACAGAGAGTGCCATGTCTTTAAATACGCTTATTCTCAATCAAGGTGCAGAGCGCCGTTTACGTGCCGGCCATGTATGGATTTATAGCAACGAGGTCGATAATAAGCGCACGCCTATCAAGTCCTTCCAGTTAGGTGAACAAGTGTTGGTTGAGGCGAGTAATGGAAAATCGCTAGGGGTCGCGTATGTGAACCCTAATACCTTGATTTGTGGGCGTCTGCTGTGCCGTGATACCAAACTCAGATTGGATCGGTCTTTACTGGTTCATCGTATCAATATCGCATTGTCATTGCGTGAGGCCTGCTTTGATAAGCCTTGCTATCGTTTAGTCTTCGGTGACAGTGATGGTTTGCCCGGATTGGTGATTGACCGATATTTTGATATTTTTGTGGTACAAATTTCTACGGCAGGCATGGAGGCTGTTGTGGATGAGATTATTTCCGCGCTGAATAAAGTATTCACGCCGCAGGCTATCGTGCTGCGTTGCGATGGTAAAATGCGCAGTACCGAAGGTTTAGAGAGTTATATCGAAGTGGCGCAGGGTGAAGTGCCGGAGTTGTGCCCGTTTGAGGAAAACGGTGTGCCGTTGTTGGCTCCTGTTTTAACGGGGCAAAAAACCGGCTGGTTTTATGATCATCGTAACAACCGTGCAGCGATGCAAAAGCATGTTAAAGGCAAGCGTGTCCTGGATCTTTTCAGTTATGTCGGCGGTTGGGGCGTGCAGGCATTAGCCGCAGGAGCGACAGAAGTGATGTGTGTAGATGCTTCAGAATCGGCGTTGGATGTCGCATTAGAAAATGCCCGCTTGAATAATGCGGAAGATCGTTTTGTCGCGCTTCAGGGGGATGCTTTTGATGCTTGTAAGGAGTTGATTCAGGAGCAGGAGAAATTTGATGTCGTGATTGTCGACCCTCCGGCGTTTATTCAGCGTCGTAAAGATATCAAAAATGGCGAGCGGGCTTACACGCGTATCAATAATCTGGCGATGCGTTTGCTTGACCGTAATGGTGTGTTAGTGAGTGCTTCATGTTCCATGCATCTGGAGCGTGCGAGACTGATCGATATTATTCGTGCTAATGCACGTGAGTTGGATCGTACGGCGCAAATTTTTGATCAGGGGCATCAAGGGGCAGACCACCCTGTGCATCCGGCTATACCTGAAACTGATTATCTGAAATCATTCTGTGTCAGGGTGTTGCCTAGCAGCTAAGTATCCAGTTAGTAGCTAAACAAGTAGCAGCTAAATAAAAGGAAAGAAAATGCATTATCGCACGCTGGGAAATAGTGATCTTAAGGTTAGCCGGATCTGTCTGGGCAGCATGACCTTCGGCAATCAGAATAGCGAATCAGAGGCGCAACAGCAGCTTGATTATGCACTTTCTCAGGGTGTGAATTTTGTTGATCTGGCTGAAATGTATCCAGTGCCAACGTCGGCTGACACGCAAGGTCGGACAGAGGCGTTTGTTGGCAATTGGATGAAACAGCGAAATAATCGTCATCAGATGGTTATCGCGACGAAGGTATCCGGGCCGGCTGATATGGTGAAGTATCTGCGTCCGGATATTTGCTTTGACCGTCATAACATCCGCACCGCAATTGAAGCAAGTCTGCAGCGCTTACAGACCGATTACATCGATCTTTATCAGTTACATTGGCCTGACCGGAAAACTAATTTTTTTGGGCAGTTAGGTTATCAGCACGATCCATCCAAAGATGGCACACCCATTCTGGAAACGTTGCAAGTACTCAAGGAGCTGGTGGACGAAGGGAAAATCCGTTATATCGGGTTGTCTAATGAATCGCCCTGGGGCGTCATGACCTTCCTTAAATATGCTGAAATGTATCAGCTACCGCGTGTCATCAGTGTACAGAACCCATATAGTTTACTGAATCGCAGCGATGAAATCGGTTTAACAGAAGTGTTGCAGCGAGAACGGCTGGACCTGTTGGCATATTCGCCGTTGGGTTTTGGTGTGTTGTCCGGTAAGTACCTGAATGATCAACGCCCTCCCGGAGCTCGTTTAACGCTGTTCCCAAATTATGCCCGCTACATTACACCTAATGGTATCAGGGCAACGCAGGCTTATGTGGATTTAGCCAGGCAGTGTGAGCTGGATCCTGCGCAGATGGCGTTGGCTTATGTCAACAGCCGTGCATTTACAGGTGCTACGATTATTGGCGCGACAACGCTGACTCAGCTGCAGCTGAATATTGCTTCTGATGATCTGATGCTGAGTGATGAAGTTCTTCGTGCAATTGAGGCTATTCATGAAAATAATCCGAATCCTAGTCCGTAAGCCGGATAATCATTTTGTGCGTTTTAAACTGGTAAGGCGGGATTTTAAATAATAAGCGCAGCATTCATGGCGATTAATTCGTTAAAGTTAAACAAGAATGTCTGTCTTCTATTAAGTATTGTGTTGAGGCTCAACTCGGTTACTATCTACTATGCCCGGTACCAGATAATAAGAAAAGGACTTTAAAATGCACAATCTACTTCAGAGGGTAGTGATTTGGCTAATGTTTACTTTTTCTGTGCCGGTGCTCGCTGCGGACTGGGTGTATGTTGTACATCCCGGAGACACTCTCTGGGATTTTAGTATTAAAAACCTGAAGAACAGCGAGCACTGGAAAGATCTTCAGAAAATCAATTCGATTGAAAACCCCCAAAAACTGCAGCCGGGAACACGCATTCGTGTGCCGTTGGCATGGGTAAAGCAAACGGCCGTTGATGCTGAGATTGTGGCTTTGCATGGCGATGCTACCTTAACGCGCCCGGATAAAAGTGTGCATAAAGTTGAGGTCGGCACTCGAATTCGTTTAGGCGATCAGCTAGATGTAGCACTCTCCGGTACACTGTCCGTTAAATTCGCAGATGGTAGCGTCGCCACTGTGCATGAAAGTAGCCGGGTACAATTTAATCATCTGAGTCAATATAGTGATTCGGGGATGGTGGATACGCGCTTTCGTTTAGAGAAGGGGCGAATAGACACGCGTGCTATCCCTGCAAAAGGTGCCGGATCGAGACTCGAAATTCAAACACCTTCCGCTATTACCGCTGTAAGAGGAACAGAGTTCAGAACCAGCGTGGTTGAATCCGATCAGATATCCAGAGTGGAAGTGCTCGAAGGTAAAGTCGCGGTAAAAGGGCAATCAACCTCACGTGCCATACCCGCCGGTTACGGTACACGAGTTGAACCCCGTAAAGCACCCTTAGCACCTGTAAAGCTGCTGCCAGCGCCGGTGTTGGAAGATATCCCTGCTGTTATCCGGGAGGTGGGCTGGTCACTTCGTTGGAAACAAAACCTAAAGGCAAAGTCCTACAGAATTGAATTGTCTGAAAATGCTGATTTTGATCAATTGCTGTGGAGCCGAGTGACCGAAAACCGACAGTCTGTTTTACCTGATGTAGTGGATGGGACTTATTATGTGCGTGTTCGGGGTATAGATCCGCTGGGTATTGAAGGGCTCTCTGGTGTCGCGAAACTTGAACTTGATCTTCATCCCAGCCCTCCTTTTTTGCTGGAACCGGCTAATGAGGAGGTGTTTCGGAGTAAGGTACCCGTTTTTCGCTGGAGCAAATCGATGCAAGCTGATTCCTATCGCCTTCAGGTATCAGGCACGGAGGATTTTTCCGGGACGTTATTGATAGATAAAAATACTGATTCGCAAGTATCTTATTCAGCAGAGGAGGTTGTTGATATTGGTACCTATTTTTGGCGGGTCGCCAGTATCTCAGCTTCGCAAGAGCAGGGGCCTTTTAGTACAGTGCTTCAATTGCAGAAAGCTCCCGTACCCCAGGCACCGGAATTATCAGTATCGTCTGAGGAAAAACAAATAACTGTTTTATTAGCAGGTGAGCCCGGGCAACAGTATCAGGTACAGGTGTCTGAGTACCCTCGATTTCATCCGCTGTTGGTTGATCGCATTGTGGGGCCATCAGAATTTTCTTTCGATAAATCGAACGATTTGCAATATTTTCGGGTGCGAACGATTGCGTCTGATGGCTTTGCAGGCCCGTGGAGCGCGACGCAGCAGATTTACCCAGCGCAGAATAAACGCTGGCTACACATCATAGGGTTAGGCATTTTGGGAATATTGTTTTTCTGATGGACAGAACCAGGGTTCGGGCCATTACGACCAATACACTCTTGTGTATAGTCTGTTTGCTGGTGCCATTATTACTATTAAATAATACCTATATTGCCCGGTGGAATTGGATTATTTACGATTCCATGCATACTTTATTAGTACATGACGCTTCTGAACAAGTAGTCATTGTGGCTGTTGACGATAATAGTTTGCAGCAACTCGGGCGTTGGCCCTGGTCAAGAGAGGTGCACACCCGTTTTTTGCAGCAGGTGCACGCATTGGGCGTAAAAGCGGTCGGCTTTGATATACTTTTTCCTGAGCATGAAACGGATCAGGTAGACCAGGCTTTTTCCGATGAAATCAGGAAAATGGGCCGCGTGGTTCTGGCGGTGGCGCCAGAGGTGAATACTCAGGATGAGATAACATCTGAATCCTTACCTATTCCTGTATTAGCCGCCGCTGCTGACAGGCTGGGTCATGTTGATTATGAGCTGGAAATAGATGGTATCTGCCGCGCTGTTTATCTCTATGCAGGTCTTGGAAGTGCGCATTGGCCCGCTTTTGCTTATGCGGTTTATCTGACCGCTTTTCAAAAACAGCCCGAGATCAAACGGCTATCGGCGCTGGGTTCAGGGTGGGTGAGGGAGCAGCCGTTATATATCCCGTTTCAGGCGAAGCCCGATGCCATTAGCCAGGTATCATTTGATGATGTGCTGCATGGGCGGGTAGATTCTATTATTCAGGACAAGATATTGCTGGTGGGCGCGACGGCGGCGGGGCTTGGTGACCAGTTATCTACTCCGGTATCCGGTGAGCATCGACGCATGCCGGGTGTGGAAGTGAATGCACACCTGCTTGAATCTCTGATACAGCAGCGCTCGCTTGAGCATGCATCACTTGCTGTTCAGGTCATCTATACCCTGTCAGTCATAATACTGTTTGCTTTCAGCTTGTATTTCTTTGGACTTTCGCGGGCGCCGGTGTTGTTTTTTGCCTGTATAGTGCTGACGTTTGTCATAACCTTTATCAGCTTACAGTTTCTTCGCCTGTGGATGCCGCCCTTTACTGCCTTGCTGGGTGCAGTGGTGACTTATTTTGCATGGGGATGGCGCTCACAAACGATTGTTCAGGGTGAGTTGCTGCATTTGAATCGAACCTTGCTCCATCAGGGGGGGCATGATCCGATCTCTTCCTTGCCAAACCGTACGATACTTGAAAAGACCCTTAATCAAAGCATGATTAATGCAAAGCTGACCGGTTGCCTGGTGAGTGTTTATATTATCAATACGGGGTCTTTGCGTGCGATCAATGATCAATTGGGCTTTAAGGCAGGCGATGAGTTGTTGGATAAGGTTGCCCAGCGAATACAGCGTGTGCTGGGAGAGGGCGCTGTTGTTGCGAAAATTAATGGTGAGTTTGCGGTCGTACAAGACGCCGCCCATGAGTTAAGAATTCAACATGTTGGCGGGCGCCTGTTACAGGTGCTGCAGCAACCTTTCGAGTGGGGTAACAAAGATTATTATCTGCCGCCTAGTATTGGTGTTAGTGTGTTTCCTGCTGATGGGTTAACCAGTGATACGCTTATTAATCATGCGTTTACGGCGATGCATCGGGCTAAAGCTGATCGAAAGCGTGGTTTGTTATTTTTCTCTCAGCAAATGAAACAGGATCAGGTGCAGCGTTCAGAGCTGGAAAGCGACCTGCGCAATGCACTGGTGAATGCAGAGTTTGAAGTTTACTATCAGCCGAAAGTATCTGCGACTGATCGAAGCATCATTGGAGCAGAAGCCTTGTTGCGTTGGCATCACCCTGTCCGGGGTATGGTACCGCCGACGGAATTTATTCCGCTGGCAGAAAAGCAAGGCATCATCGTTGAAATTGGGGCATGGGTGCTGCGTCAGGCCTGTCAGCAAACTCAAATCTGGCATGATGCGGGATACCCCGTCTTTCGGATCGCGGTAAATGTGTCTGCCGTCCAACTGACCGAAAGTGACTTCTCTGCTGTGCTCTATAAGACACTTGATGAAACAGGGTTGAATGCACAGTCCCTGGAAATTGAGGTGACAGAGACATCGTTGATGACGGATGTTGAGTTAACTATTCGCATACTGGAGCAGATTAAAATGATTGGAGTGGGGATTGCCGTGGATGATTTTGGTACCGGTTACTCCTCACTCAATTACTTGAACATGTTTCCGGTTGATTGTCTGAAGATAGACCGTACCTTTGTTAAAGATTTAGGTACCAGCAGTGATAGTAAAGACATCACATTGAGCATTATTAATATGGCACATCGCTTACACCTGCAGGTTGTTGCTGAGGGTGTTGAAACCGAGGCCCAGGCGACGTTTATGCAAGAAAATGCCTGTGAATACCTGCAGGGATACCTCTTTGGCAAGCCGCTACCCGCAGACGAGTTTACTGTTCTGCTATCTCAGAAGTGAGTTTTCTGAATTTTGCTGAAAAACCCGCCGTTACTCTTTTGTGAGCAGGGGCTTTGGGTTGCAGTCGATATCTTTCCTAATAGTGGTTAAATTAGTTTGCCAGTGATTGATGCAGAATTAGAATTTTCCCGGTAGTTGAAAATAATCAAGTTGTTGGGCTGGTCACGCGAGGGCAGGTAATGAAGTCACTCAGCCAGTCATTACAATCGTGCCGGGTGACTTGATTTTTTGAGCCTTACATAGTTTGGGCTTTTGTTAAATAGTTTGAGCCATCAGGGATAATAGTTTAGTTAGCGTAGGCTAATTATTGGCCAGCCTTTCTGCTTGGCGGTGTGTGTCAGTGCATCGTCGGCATCGACAGCTACCGGGTGGTCGACCAGCTCAAGTAAAGGTAAGTCATTGCGGGAATCGCTGTAAAAAGAGCTGCCCTGTAAACTGTGATGGGTTTCTTTAAGCCAATGATGCAACCGCGTTACTTTGCCTGATTGGAAGCAAGGGGTACCGGCTACTTTACCGGTATAGCAACCATTAATAATCTCCGGGTCTGTAGCGAGAATGGCATCGACACCTAGCCTGGCCGCGATAGGGGCTGTGACGAAATGGTTGGTTGCAGTAATGATCAACAAGAAGTCACCCTGATCCCGGTGTTTCTGAAGTAGTGACAGCGATTTAGTTAAGATCATAGGTTCAACCTTAACTTGCATGAATTGGGCATGTAATTCCGAGAGCCGGTCTGCGGATAGCTCTGCTAAAGGGCGGAGGGCAAATTCCAGGAACTCGTGGATATCCAATGTGCCTTGTTGATATTGCGTGAAAAAATAGTCGTTTTTCTGGCTATATTTGGTTGCGTCAACGATGCCCTGTTCGCATAGAAACTCTCCCCACGCGTGATCACTGTCGCCATTCAATAAAGTGTTATCAAGATCAAAGATTGCCAGACTCATATATCGTACTCCCTATCATTATGGCGGCAAGCATAGAGTGATATCTGTTTGCTTTCAAATTTTCCGCTTTTTCTGATCTGCCCGACAAGCTATTTGCGGATTGCAGGAAGTATGGAACAATAGGGAAAAAGCATTGATAGGATTTTTAAAAGTGATTGATTCAGACGGGTTTAGACCGAATGTAGGTATCATTCTGGCAAACCCACTGGGTCAGGTGCTTTGGGCGCGTCGTATCGGACAGGATGCCTGGCAGTTTCCACAAGGGGGTATTAACCCTGATGAAACACCAGAACAGGCAATGTACCGTGAATTAAGAGAGGAGATAGGCCTCGGCGCGAACGATGTTGAAGTCGTTGCGGTTACCCGTGGCTGGCTTCGCTATCGATTACCCAGGCGCATGATCCGCAGGCACTCGCACCCCATCTGTGTGGGTCAGAAGCAGAAGTGGTTTTTGCTCAGAATGCTGAGCCATGATGATGCCGTAGTCATTGATCGTACCGACTCTCCGGAATTTGACGGATGGCAGTGGGTCAGTTATTGGTATCCATTGGGTCAGGTTATTTCTTTTAAACGAGAAGTATATCGAAAAGCGATGAAGGAATTATCGCCAAAGCTGTCACGAGTTGTAATACAACGACAACGTTAAGCTCATTAAGGAAAAGAAATATGCTGGAATTACTGCGTAAGATTGTTCAAGAGGTTAGCAGAGCACCCGATGTGGAGGCTGTGCTGGGGTTGATCGTACGCAGAATTCAGCGAGGAATGATGACAGATGTCTGCTCAGTCTTTTTGTTTGATAGATCCTCGCAACGTTTCATTTTGCGGGCGTCGCAGGGCCTCAACCGCAAGGCGGTTGGACGAGTATCCCTCTCCTCTTCCGAGGGTATCGTTGGTCTGGTGGCTCAGCGCGCTGAACCTATCAATCTTGAAGATGCAGAAGTACACCCGGCATTTTGCTTTTTGAAAGAAACAGGTGAAGAGCGGTTTCATGCGTTTTTGGGGGTGCCCATTATGCATCAGAAGCAGGTGCTGGGTGTACTCGTTGTGCAGCAACAGGAGTGTCGGCGATACGATGAAAGTGAAGAGGCCTTTATGGTCACGATCTCTGCACAACTGGCCGGTGTAATTGCGCATGCGGAAGCGACCGGCACCATCAATAAAATTGCCTGGCAAAGCAAGAAAAGGATAGATCATCGCTTTGAAGGTATTCCCGGAGCCCCTGGTGTAGCCATTGGCAGAGTAGTGGTGGTAGCACCGCTCTCGGATATTGATGCGGTGCCTGATAAAGTGGCTGACGATATAGCGCTGGAAATTGCTAACTTTGAAACAGCGCTGGAGCGGGTCCGGGCTGATATACGTAAAGTCAGTGCAAAGCTTGCTAAACGTTTACGTCATGATGAGCAGGCGTTGTTCGATGTCTATCTGAAAATGCTGGATGATAATGCGTTGGCCGGTGAAGTTGTGGATCGGATCAAGCTCGGAAACTGGGCTCAAGGTGCTTTGAGCTGGGTTATTACGACGAATGCACAGCAGTTTGCCATGATGAATGATGCCTACCTGAGGGAGAGAGCAACGGATATCCGGGACTTAGGACGGCGCGTGCTGGCTTATCTGCAGGAGGATAGTGGTGCGCAGAGTATTGAGCTGCCAGGAAATGGGATTCTGGTTGCCGATGAGCTTTCACCGGCTATTTTAGGCGAAGTGTCAGCGGAAAAGCTTGCCGGTCTGGTATCGGTGAAGGGCTCAGGAAACTCACACGCGGCTATTCTGGCACGCTCGATGGGTATTCCGACGGTCATGGGTATGCTTGATCTCCCTTATCGTCAGTTGAACGGGCGTGAAGTGATCCTGGATGGTTATTCCGGGCGTTTGTATATTGACCCTTCGGATGAGTTGTTAGACGCCTATCGAGAGATTTTACGCGAGCAGGAGGAGGTGGCTGCTGAGCTGGCGACATTGCGAGACCTGCCTGCTAAAACGGTGGATGGCAGCCGGATACCGCTTTGGGTTAATACCGGATTGCTTGCAGACGTGACCCGTTCTTTGGAGCGGGGAGCGGAGGGAATTGGCCTGTACCGTACCGAAATTCCTTTTATGGTGCGTGAGTTTTTTCCTAGTGAGCATGAGCAGATGCAAATCTATCGTCGCCAGCTGGAGGCGTTTGCTCCTTTGCCTGTGACGATGCGCACGCTGGATATCGGCGGAGATAAGTCGCTTCCTTATTTTCCGATAAAGGAAGAAAATCCATTTCTTGGTTGGCGCGGGATTCGTGTAACACTGGATCATCCTGAGATTTTCATGGTTCAGCTCAGAGCGATGCTGCGGGCTAATGAAGGCTTGGGTAATCTGCGCGTTATGCTGCCGATGGTGACGAGTGTTAATGAAGTTGATGAAGCCAATAACCTGTTGGATCGTGCGTTGCATGAATTGCTGGAAGAGGGCTATGTCGTCGAGCGGCCTTTAGTCGGCGTTATGATTGAAGTGCCCGCTGCTGTTTATCAGTTACGACGCTTTGCCAAACGTGTTGATTTTATCTCAGTCGGGTCTAATGATTTGACCCAGTATCTGTTGGCGGTGGATAGGAATAACCCACGAGTCGCCGGTCTGTACGTACCCTATCACCCGGCCGTACTGAAAGTATTGGACTTGATCGCACGTGAGGCGCGTAAAGAAAAGCTGCCGGTGTCGATTTGTGGCGAAATGGCGGCGGAGCCGGGCGGCGCTTTGTTATTGATGGCGATGGGCTACGATGCGCTATCAATGAATGCAACAAACTTACCCAGAGTGAAGTCTACTATTCGACGCGTCTCGATGGTTCAGGCGAAAGTACTGCTGGACAAAGTGATGCGCATGGATGATGCGGATAAAATTCAGGCATTAATGATAGAAACTATGGATTCTATGGGGTTGGGCCAGCTAGGTGCTCCGGTCGTCCCGGAGTAATCATGCTATGCACTAACGGCCTGAACGATAGTTCTAAAATAAGGTTCTAAACTTCAGCTCAGCCTGCTTATCCTATTAAGGGGGTTTTGAGTGTGAAATGCTGCTGCCCACTTTCGCCTGATTGGTCAAACCTGAGCTCCACCAACTGAATAACACCTTCTGTGTTCTGTAATAAAATAGTGGTGGCACGAGTCCCGTAGCCCTCGGTGTTGATAAAGCAGGAAGAGAGTTGCTTCTCCCATTCGAGGCTGATGCCGGTATCAGGCAGGTCTTTATCTTCAGCAGGCTGCGTCGAACTTAATACCGTCGCAAGTGCGTCAATGCTGATATCGCTGTGCAGTAGGGCTTGTAAATGCTGTTTTGCCTGTAAAACTTTGGGCCAGCGTGTATCCAGATGAGCGTTGCTTAACGCATAAAGACCAGGTTGAAGTCGGCGTGTTTTTGCTCCTTTGTTGGAGCTGTAATACAAGCCGCTGTGATCCCCTAGTAATAAGTTGAAGCCACCAAACTGTGAGCCACTCGTTTGTAATTCCTCCAAATATGCTTTTGCGCTGATCTCCTGGGTTAAAAAATGGCGTGTCAGGTGACCTCTCGATTTCAGGCCCGTATCTTTATTTCCGCCTTCTCTGAAATTAGTAACAGCGGTGAATTTTCCTGCTTTATTAATGCCTAGCCAGGTGCCGTTCTGTTCAAGATCGATGCCGGCAAGTATATCGCTATGGTCTTTCCAGTAGTCCATATTGAGTGTCGGGCGGGCATAAAATTCGTCACGGTTAGCAACCATGATGAGCGGGTATTCAGGATGTTGGTTGTAAGCAAAGGTGATCAGGCACACAGCTATCTCTTTCTCTTGTATTTCGGGTGCTTAGATAGAACGAATTCTATAAACTAGCACATTATCATGAAATACAGACGGATTATAACCGATGTTGCTGACTCTATTGCTATATCTGGTACTTGGCGCTGCGGCGGGCATTGTGGCGGGCTTGTTTGGTATTGGTGGTGGTTTATTGATTGTGCCGGTGCTTATTTTTAGTTTTGGTTTACAGGGAATGTCCGCAGAAGTGCTGACACATGCGGCCGTAGCGACCTCGCTGGCAACGATTGTTGTCACGTCAATCAGTTCAGTGCGGGCGCATAACAAGCGAGGAGCCGTACGCTGGAAGATGTTCAGACCTTTGGCTGTCGGCATTGTTGTCGGGGCGTTTTTGGGAGTTTTTACAGCAGATACGATGAAAGGCGCGCATCTGCAGATAGCTATCGGCATTTTTGCTCTGGTGGTTGCTATTCAGATGGCTTTCGGTTTAAAGCCAAAAGCCGGGCAAGAGACGCCATCAGATAAAGGTTTAGCAGGGGCAGGGAGTGTGATTGGTTGCGCGTCGGCGATCTTTGGTATCGGCGGTGGCACATTGACCGTCCCTTATTTGACCTGGAAGCAGGTTAGCATGCAGGAAGCTGTAGCCACGTCCGCTGCATGTGGGTTGCCAATTGCGTGTATGGGGGCGTTAACCAATATTTATACGGGCTGGGGTGAAGCCGGGTTGGCGGAGTGGAGTCTGGGTTATATTTATCTGCCCGCCTTTATCGGGATAGTCGTCAGTAGTTCGCTGTGTGCAAAAATAGGCGTGAAATGGGCACATAGTCTACCGGGTGATTTACTGAGAAAGATTTTTGCAGGCTTCCTGACGTTGGTGGCAGCGCGTTTCTTGTTAGCTAATTTATTCTAAGGAAGTCTATGTGGGTTCATGATATTGATCCGATAGCGCTGGATCTGGGTTTTATTCAGGTTCATTGGTACGGTCTGATGTATTTAGTTGGTTTTGGCGCTGCATTTTGGTTGGGGGGCTATAGAGCCAGACAGCCGGGATCCGGGTGGACGGAGGAGCAGGTTTCCGATCTGATTTTCTGGGGGGCCATGGGGGTGGTGTTGGGTGGCCGCATGGGCTATGTGCTTTTCTATAATTTTGATCAGTTTTTAGCAGATCCGCTCTGGTTATTTGCTGTGTGGGAAGGCGGGATGTCTTTTCATGGTGGCTTGCTGGGTGTGTTGGTGATGATCTGGTTGTTTGGCAAAAAACACGCTAAAAGCTTTATGCAGATGGGTGACTTTGTCGCGCCATTAGTGCCGATTGGTCTCGGTGCGGGACGCATTGGGAATTTTATCGGAGGAGAGTTGTGGGGGCGCGCCGCTGATGTGCCTTGGGCGGTGGTTTTTCCGCAGACTGCTGATGGTGTTGCTCGTCACCCTTCGCAGCTCTATGAGGCCTTTTTGGAAGGCGTAGTGATGTTTGTGGTTCTATGGTGGTTTTCGTCTAAGCCGCGTCCCCGAATGGCTGTGTCAGCGTTATTTTTGATTATGTACGGCGTATTTCGTTCCTTTGTAGAGTTCTTTCGTGAGCCGGATGCGCATATCGGCTATATCGCATTTGGTTGGCTGACAAAGGGGCAGCTATTATCCTTGCCTATGGTTGTTGTTGGTGTATTGATGTTGTTATGGGCTTATAAAACAACAAAAGTTCGTAAATGACACTGCTACCTCAGATAGAACCGTCAACGTCACGGTCTGGGGTGTGACCTAAACGGGTTGTTAGGTTATTGGCTATCGAAAAACGATTGGAAAGCCACCAAAGACCACCTAAGGTGGTCTTTGGCCCGGGTTCAGGACAAGTGATGAACCGGTTCCATACCATAGACGGGTGTTTCTATCTGCTCCATACGAGCCTTGATTTGCAGCGATAGATATTGTGAGTAGTGACGTGATTGATGAAGGTTTCCACCGTGAAACCATAAAGCGTCCTGGTGTGTTGGTTTCCACATGTTTCTCAATTCTCCTTCCCATGGTCCGGGATCTTTAGTGGTGTCAGATCCCATTCCCCAGCATTTGCCGACTTTATCAGCAACCTCTTGAGAGATGATTTTGGCCGCCCAGCCATTCATTGAGCCATATCCAGTGGCATAAACAATCAGATCGGCCGGAAGCTCAGTACCATCGGTCAGGGTAACGGAGTGAGGATTAATCTGTTTAATAGACACGCCCGCTTTGAGTTTGATTTCCCCGTCAGCGACTAAGTCTGACGCGCCAACATCAATGTAGTATCCGGAACCACGTCGTAAGTACTTCATGAAAAGCCCTGAGCCGTCTTCACCAAAATCCAGTAAGAATCCGGCATCGCGTAATCGTTGATAAAACTCTGCGTCGTGTTCTGCAACTTGTTGATAAGCAGGAATATGAAACTGCGGCATGATTTGGAAAGGCACAGAAGCAAAGGTTAAATCTGCGTTATAGGTCGTCATGCCATTTTCTACAGCTTCTTCTGAGTATAGGCCGCCTAAGACAAGCTCCATTAACGTATCAGATTTGATGATGTGGGTAGATGAGCGCTGAATCATAGTGACGTCGGCGTCGTTTTCCCAGAGTGCGCAGCAAATGTCATGAGCAGAATTGTTGCCTCCTAATACGACACACTTTTTATTCTTGAAGGCTTCGCCGCCCGGGTGTTTGCTTGAGTGATGCTGTTCACCTTTAAATGTATCCATACCCGGAATGTCGGGTATATTGGGGATGCCTGACATTCCGGTTGCAATAACAAGTTGTTTAGGTTTAAGCGTCAGTTGTTCGCCATTACGGTTAATCTGGACGATCCATTCTTGTTTTTCGTCATCATATTGAGCATGAGTACATTGAGTTGAACCCCAATAGTTGAGCTCCATCACTTTAGTGTACATTTCTAACCAGTCGCCGACTTTGTCTTTAGGTGTGAACACAGGCCAGTTTTCCGGGAAGGGAATGTAGGGCATGTGGTCATACCAGATAGGGTCATGTAACGATAGTGACTTGTAGCGATTTCGCCAGGTATCTCCGGGTTTTGGTAATGCGTCAATGATAATAGTCGGGACGTCTAACTGACGTAAACGAGCGCCCAAACCTATCCCTCCCTGACCACCGCCGATAATCAGGCAGTAGGGCTGCACACTATTGCCGAGTTCGGCTTCTTCTTGTTGGCGCTTTTCTAACCATGTTTTACGGTTTTTATTAGCACCGTGCTCGGCCCCTTTAGGGCGAAGCCTGTTACGTTTTTCAGGGTAATCTTTTAGTTCGACCATGGTTGTAAGAAAAGTCCATGCTTTGCCTTCGCGCAGGCGAAGGTGGCCGCGTCCTCTGGCTACTGCTGTTTCAAAAGTAACCCAGGCTTCTACGACACCTTCGTCATTCTCTGTGGCGTCTTGCTCAAGTTTCCAGTTATGTGGGCGGGCATAACCCATTGTTGCATCGATCATATCTTGAATTGCACTGCGGCCTTCGAGAGTTTTGATATTCCATGTGAATGCGATCAAGTCCCGCCAGAAGCCTTGCTCTTCAAAAAGGTTTGCTGCATTGCCGGGATTATCTGAACTTAATGTCGCGCCCAGCTGTTCGATCCAGGATGAAGCTTTAACGGTTGGCTCATGGGTGGCTGTTAATGTATGGGTTGTCATAGATGTCTCCAATGCAGATTGTTGTTTTTGTAACTGCGTTATTACCAACATTGTCACCAATGCGATCAGGTTGATGACAGGGAATATGCAGCAAGCATGCCAAGAGTGTTTTTTGAGAAGCATTCTATTTAACTTGCTGATTTATATGATAATTTTTTTTATTGGTTGGATGTTTTTTTGGCTGCGGTGTGACACTTGTAATGTGACTGTAAACCTTGTGTAACGCTGTGGTTCACGTTGCATTACACCTGTAACGCATGCATATAACACCAAATGTCATGGTCATCAGATCACTATATTAAGCACTATGGAAAACTCAGGTTTTCGCGGGTACACTCAAAAGAACGTGAAATAACAATAAAAGTCACGTACGAAGAGGTGGTCATGAAAAGCGCAAGTGCCCAGCGCAGACATATCGATACGATTCTGAATTTTGCTGATCAGCCGTTAGCTATCAAGCGATACTCGCCTACCCATGAGTTGATTGGTCGTTCTTGGCAGCGTTGTTTAAATGAATATGGCTTAGACCCTCGTCAGCCAAGACCCGCTCGTATCGTGACACACCAAACATTACGTGAGCATCAGGATTCGGTTGATGAGTTTTTAAATGTTGCACGTGCAGGTGTAGAGCAACTGTATACGCAGGTTGCCAGCTTAGGCTATGTCTTGCTGTTGAGTGACTATCGCGGTATTACCGTTCAATTTTTGGGTGATAAGCGTCATGATGAGCGTTTACATAAAGCAGGGCTTTACCTGGGTGCCGATTGGAGTGAGCAATATGCGGGTACCTGTGCCGTGGGTACTTGTATTCAGGAGCAAAAAGCACTGACATGCCATCGGGTCGATCATTTTGATAGTTCTCATATAAGTCTGACATGTACTGCCGCGCCGATTAAAGATCCGTCAGGGCAGCTATTGGCAGTACTTGATATATCAGCGCTGGATTCATCCCGTACCCCGGAAAGCCAGAATTTTGCGTTACATCTCACCCAGTTGTATGCCCGCCTGATTGAAGATGCATACTTCCTGAGGCGCTACCGGAAAAAAGTTGTTTTTAAATGCGATTATTCGCGTGAGCTGGTTCAGGTAAACGGCCAGCTGTTATTTGCACTAGATGAAAACGGTGATGTGTTAGCGGCTAATTCTGCCGCTCGCGCTTTGCTTAGTGAGGTTGTTATTCCCGGGGCCTCTCTGCTGTCTGTTTCTTTACCTCAGCTGCTCGAGTGTGAGTGGAGAGACATTCTTTCTATTGCCTACGAAAGTAAAGATGGTGTGCGTGCCTTTCGGGTGTCAGGCACTGCGCGGACTCTTTTTGGTACGCTTATCGAACCCGCTGTTTCAGTACCAAGGCAGGGCTTCATCGATAATGCACAAGAAGAGTCGGTTGAGTTATTGGATCAGTTATCTGCAGATGATCCGGCCATGCGGCGAAACCTTTCTTTGGCTAAGCGTCTGCGTAATCGTGATGTGAGCTTATTGATACTTGGCGAAACAGGGACGGGTAAGGAGGTGCTTTCACATGCGATACACATGAGTAGCGTGCGGGCTGGGATGCCGTTTGTTGCAGTGAATTGCGCTTCTATTCCTGAATCACTCATTGAAAGTGAGCTTTTTGGTTACCTGCCCGGCACATTTACCGGGGGGCGGGCAAAAGGAGCAAAAGGTTTGATACAGCAAGCGGATGGTGGAACGCTTTTTTTAGATGAGATTGGTGACATGCCGTTACATTTGCAAACCAGGTTGTTGAGGGTTTTGGCAGAAAACCAAGTACAGCCTTTGGGTGGAGGGCAACCTATTTCCGTTAATGTGCGTGTGATTGCTGCAACTCATTGTGATATTCATAAGCTAATTGAAACGGGATGCTTTAGGGCGGACCTCTATTACCGGCTTAACGGCGCGACGTTGAAATTACCGGCACTAAGAGAGAGGGCGGATAAGCAATATATCATTCAAACCTTGTTAAAACGTATTACTCTGGTGGATTCCGGGCGTATGGTTCGGTTGCGTGCAGATGCCATGAGTGCGCTTTTAGCGTATTCATGGCCGGGGAATATTCGTCAGCTGTCGAATGCACTGGCTTTTGCTGAAGCGACTTGTGACGGAGCTGAAATTACTGTGTATAACTTGCCTGAAGAGTGCTTTATTCACTCAGGAGATGTCGCGGGCCCGGCTGCTTTGTCAGCCTCACCGGTTAATCCGCTGTTATTCGATAGGGTATCGACGAGTGCCGCAGATGATAACAAGCAGATGCTGATGGATATTTTGCGTCATACACATTGGAATATATCGGCTACAGCAAATCAGTTAGGTGTTTCGCGGCCCACGATTTATCGACGGATGCAAAAGTATAAAATAGTTGCGCCCAATGATCGCTAAGAAAATACATCACACAGCAAATGGATACTTTATCGATTCATGGTGTTGATAGCCCTCAACGTCAAAGTCGTCCAAAGTGACCCAGGTTTCTAAATCTTTCAGTGACTTGATATCCGGGTTAATTATCAACCGCGGGGATGGGAAAGGATCGCGTTTTAATTGTACATCACGCATCAAATCAAGCTGATCTTCATAAATGTGTGCATTGACAATCTTATGGTATGCCTGGCCCGCTTTGTTCCCTGTGATCTGTGCCATTATTGCCAGAAAAAAATAGACCTGTACCATGTTGAAGTTTAACCCAAGCGGCACATCGCAGCTTCGTTGGGTGCTATTTAAGTACAAGGTGTTGTCGAGTAACGAAAAATGATGGCTGTACATGCAGGGGCGCAGGCAGCCCATATGAAAAGCTCCTGGATGGTAAAACGTGAAGATTTCTCCACGGTTATCCATCCCTTTCGACAGGTGGTCGACTATCTGAGCGAGTAGATCAATGCTGCCGCCGTCAGGTTTCGGAAAGTTTCTTGCTACTTTTCCGTAGATAAAACCGCAATCATCAGTGCCTTTTCTGTGGGGGTTGCTAAGCCATTCGGTATTTTGATTGGCGTTTGCGTCCCAGGTTGAAGTGCCCAGTTTTCTGAAGTCAGCTGCATTATCATAGCCGCGTATATAGCCTATGAACTCTGCAATAGCTGATTTCCAAAAGCTTTTTCTGGTTGTTACAAGCGGGAACTCATTCTTGGCTACATCATAAGTAAGATCGGCATTGATGACAGTAAGGCAGCGCTTGCCGGTACGTTCGTTATTAACCCAAGACCCTTCATTGGTTATGCGTTGGCAGAGGTCAAGATATTGCTTCATGTGTTTTTCTTACTTAAGTAAAGACGTGTGAGTTAATTTTAACTGGCCAGGCGTGGCGGTGTCCATGTTAAGTCAAAAGCCTGAGATATTGGTAGCAGAGGTATGATAGATGTCTGGTAAATGAGTGGTTATTATAGGCGCCCTTAAAAAGGGTGTTCATTTTATCTGGTGTTTAGTGAATATTTAGGCCTTTGGAGTGAAAGGGCTGTAGTCCTTGTATATGATATCAACGAGCTACCGGTCGTAAACCAGGATGCAAGATTAAACATTAGCGCCTAAGCTGATATGAGTATCTGTGCTTAAAAATTCATATATTGTCATTGTTGATTGCTGCGGGCTGTGAAGATTGCAGCAGGATTATATTAAGGTGTATTGCTATGAGATTGTCCATGATTGTTGCTCAGGCGCAAAACCGGGTGATAGGCCGGCAGAATAAGCTTCCGTGGTATTTGCCTGGTGACCTGAAGTACTTCAGGCAGGTGACTATGGGTAAGCCGGTGATTATGGGCCGTAAAACATATGAGTCTATTGGCAAGCCGTTACCGGGGCGCTTAAATGTGGTTATCACGCGCGATACTGCTTATCAGTTAGAAGGGGCTAAGGTGGTGCATTCGCTGGCTGAAGCAGTAGAGCTGTCTGAAAGTCAGGCTTTTATAGACGGTGTCGAGGAGGCGATGGTGATTGGCGGAGAGCAAATTTATGCGCAAGCGTTGCCGCTGGTCGAGCGTCTCTATGTTACTCAGGTGCACGCTGAAGTTGAGGGCGATGCTTTTTTTCCTGAATTGGTGTTGAGTGATTGGGCTGAGCAGGGACGCGATGATTTTGAAGCAGAGGGTCCGAACCCTTACGATTATAGTTTTGTTGTTTATCAGCGGGCGAATTAGATGATTGATGACAGATTATTATCGATTTTATCTAACGGACAATTTCATTCAGGGCAGGAGTTAGGAGAGCGGCTTGGCGTGAGTCGCAGCGCTATCTGGAAGCAGATGAAAGAGTTGCAGCAACTAGGGGTTGATATTTATAGCATCCGTGGTCGTGGTTATCGTATCCCGGGTGGTTTGGATCTGTTATGTGAAAAGCAGATTGTTACCGGGTGTTCGGAGCTTGCCAGTAGTCGCTTAACGACGATCTCGCTGGAGCGGGTTGTTGACTCGACTAATATGATGGCGATGCGTGAGATTCATCAGCAAAATATCATATCAGGTCGCTTGTATCTGGCGGAGTATCAGGCTGCCGGTAAAGGGCGACGTGGTCGTGCCTGGGTCAGCCCGTTTGCCAAAAATTTGTATTTTTCACTGGTATGGCGTTTTACCCAAGGCGCGGCGGCTCTTGAAGGGTTAAGTCTGGTGGTGGGGCTGGCCCTGGTGAAAGCGTTGAGTTCGCTGGGTGTCTCGCGTGTCCGGGTGAAATGGCCGAACGATCTGTTGGTTGACTCAAAAAAGCTGGCTGGCATCTTGTTGGAAATGCATGGAGATGCGTCAGGTGAGTGTCAGGTGGTGATTGGGGTGGGTGTGAATGTGGCTATGCCGGCGCAGTCGGAAGAAGGTATTGGTCAGCCGTGGACCGACCTGCAGCGCTTAACCAGTGGTGATATATCGCGCAATAAACTGATGTCTGAAGTGTTAAATCACTTAGTGCCAGAGCTTGATCGCTTTAGTGAGCACGGCTTTGCTGTCTTCAGGGAGGAGTGGCAGCAGGTGCATGCGTTTCAAAATGAAACGGTGCGCTTGATGCTTGGCAGTAAAGAGGTTGTAGGCGAGTGTCAGGGGGTAGATGATCGTGGTGCGCTTATGGTGCGCCATGGTGGCGTAGTAGAGCATTTTCATGCAGGTGAAATCAGTGTAAGGCGACAGCATGAATCTGGATATTGATATCGGCAATACCTTCCTGAAATGGCGTTTGGTGTCAGCGGGGCGGGTGCTTCAAAAAGGGTCTGTGCTGACAAAGGAGTTTACGCCAGCGGCATTTCAGTCTCTGGCTCATCTGGCGGTTGAAAAAGTGCGCGTAGGTTCGGTGGCGAGCGCGCAGCTGAATGAGCGGCTTGTGGAAGCCTGTCAGCGGTTATGGCTGCTGGAGCCTGTATTTGCGAAAACGACTATGCAATGCGCGGGGGTTGTTAACAGCTATCAAGACCCTTCGAAAATGGGCGTGGATCGTTGGCTGGCGATGGTGGCAGCGTACAAGGCAGTCAATAACGCGGTCGTTGTGGTCGATTGCGGCAGTGCCATCACAGTGGACTACCTGACAAGTGAGGGAAGGCATCGGGGCGGATATATTATTCCAGGACTTCGGCTGATGAGGGAGTCTCTGTTGCAAAATACAGCACAGGTCAGATTTGAAAAAAATGAAACGGCTGGGGTGACGCATCCGGGTGTGAGTACGGCTGAGGCTGTATTGCATGGTTCTGCTTATCTTTTTAAAGCATTGGCACATGAATTAAAGCGCGAGCTTGATGCGGAAGTGGATATGTTTATTACCGGCGGGGATGGTGCATTGATGTACGAGCTGGTCTCTGCGGGTCGCTTTGAACCAGATCTTGTTATGGATGGTTTAGTCTGGGTTTGCTCATAATGCGCAAGTGGTTGCTCATTTTTCTGTTACTTATCAATGTTATTGTGTTTTTCGGTTTCGTAATGCAAGGACAAGAAGCGCCTGCTCGTCCTGATGTGGAGGTGGAGCAGGCTTTTGAGCTGCGTCTGGTTAGTGAGGTGGCGCCGGACAGTTTAATAAAAATTGCAGAGCAACAAGAGCAGGGTGATGCTCAGGCGTGGTTTGTTGAAGGCGCGTGTATTTCGTATGAAGGGATTAAAGACCAGAAATCTGCAGATGATATTGCAGGCTTTATGGCGGAGCAGGGGTTAAGTCCTATCATATACATGCAGACAGTTGCCGCAGAAAAATATCAGGTGCTAGTGGCTGTGCCTGATGAAACGGAGGCGAGGCTAGCGTTAGAGTCAACATTCCAGGCAAAAGGTGTTTCGTTAACCGTGGCGGACATCAATGGCGAAGCGGTGTATCAGGTAGGGAATTATGCCAGTGCCGAAGAGGCAGAAGAAGCGCGGCTGGGCTTATTGTCTGTTTCCATAGAGTTACAGCTTCGCGAAGTTGTAGGCACCCAGAGCGCTTTTTTTGTTCAGCTGGCTGATGATGTTGATCGTAATTTGATCAATAAAATCAATGATGTGCTTAAATTGACGTATGAAACACTAAAAATAGAAAAAAAAGTGTGTAAAGGGGTTGCAAGCACAAAACCTCATCAGTAACATATGCGCCACTTCGTTAAGCCGGTATAGCTCAGCTGGTAGAGCAACTGACTTGTAATCAGTAGGTCCCGAGTTCGACTCTTGGTGCCGGCACCAACGAAGATGGTAAGGTGAGGTTCCCGAGTGGCTAAAGGGATCAGACTGTAAATCTGACGCGCGAGCTTCGGTGGTTCGAATCCACCCCTCACCACCATAAATGTTCGGTCCGGCGGGTATGGTATAGTGGCTATTACCTCAGCCTTCCAAGCTGAAGAGGTGGGTTCGATTCCCACTACCCGCTCCAGAGCTGGCAAGCCTGAAAGGTAGATGTGAAGTAAGACTTGCTCATGTAGCTCAGGGGTAGAGCACACCCTTGGTAAGGGTGAGGTCGGCGGTTCAAATCCGCCCATGAGCTCCAAAAATTCGAGAAGGGTAGATATAGCAATATGTCTGCCCTTTGTTGTATCTGTGATCTTGCGGTCTTGATTGGCCGGTTAGGGAATAATGACGATGGCTAAAAAAGCTTTTGAACGTAATCTGCCGCACGTTAACGTAGGTACAATTGGCCACGTTGACCATGGCAAAACAACTTTGACAGCAGCTCTGACGCGCGTATGTGCGGAAGTGTTTGGTGGTACGGCCGTAGCATTTGACGGTATCGATAACGCTCCGGAAGAGCGTGAGCGTGGT
>NZ_JBFIIH010000029.1:0-35970 GCF_041601355.1 Neptunomonas sp. | reverse complement strand
TGTATGAAAGTGGAACGATAGGCTGAAACAATAATTTAAAGTTTTGATTCTGCACCGCTGCTTTTAGCGCCTTAACAGCGTCAGGGTTATCCAGTTCGGCGGGCGAATGATCAGGGATGTAAAACTTAACGTTATTGGTGCCTGTTGTGATGCTTTCGGCGGCCTTCCTGGCGCGCTCAATCAGTTCGGCTGTACCCGGGGATGTATCGGTAATGGTCACAATGCCGATGGAGCAGGTGAGTGGCAGCTGAATATTGCTGATAGTGGAGGTATGTTGGGTAATGATGGCGCTCAGCTCCTCAGCGACCGACATGGCTTTGTCCTGACTGGGATCCTGGAAAATAATACTAAAGGTGTCTTCTGAGAGTCGGGCCTTAATGTGTACCGGGTTGATGTTCTTTTTTAGTATGTCGGCCAGGTCGCGGGCAATATGGTCGCAGCTGTCGCTGCCATACTCGGCACGAATGTGGGTGTGATTATTTAAGCAAATATAAAACAGGTGGCAATCACGTCCGCCGGGCAGTGCAGCCTGGATGGTTTCGTCCAGACGTCGCTGGAAAAAATCAGAGTTATAAAGTCCGGTAATAGGGTCGTGCTCGCTAAAAGACTGTTTACTCTGGTGGAGGCTTTCGGCGCGCACGATAACCTGCACGCAAGGTTTGTTGTTGATGCGTGTCTCTTGTAGTTCTAAATGCGCTTTAAAGTTAGAGTCGTCTGCCCGGCGGCCGGTAAGCTGGAAGATAAGCTCTTTTAAATTCTCTTCAGCAAAATAGCGAACCTGTTCATACAGTTCATTACTATCTTGTGGAACGACAAACTGATCAATCAGTTTGCCCTGAAGTTTTTCCGGGTTGTCATAGCCAAAGAGTAACGCAAATGCGTTGTTAGCGAGTAATAAGCGTTCTGCATCAAAATAAGCAATCGCCAGCGTAGAGCGCTCCATTAATAAACGTACGCGCTTCTCTGCTTCGGTCAGTTGGGACTCTACCAGACGCATGCGTCGGCGGTTTTCCAGGTGCTCCAGTTCTCTGCGAATAGTAATGAGTAGTAGTTCTTTCTCATCCAGTGGTACAACTGCCTGCATATTGGCTTTTAATCCCTGTAGCAGAAGCTGGCTATCGGGATGGGGGACTAATTGAATGACAGGGATGTCTTTATCAAAGCGTTTGAGGTGTTGCATGGCTTGCTTGATGGCAAAGTCTTCACGCTCAGAGGTGCATATAATCAGATCCCAGGAGCGTTCACTGAGTGCTTCAATGAATTCGCTTTCAGTATTTAACTGTCGGCCACGAGGGGCAAGGCGTGCGCCACGTAGCAGTGAAATAATGGGGTTGGTTTCTTCCGATCTGAGGCCTAGAAAAAGAATCTGGACGTTTTTACGTAGTCGCTGTCTGCGCTGATCAGATAACCGCTGTATCAGAGCGTCAGATGTGGTGACCGCCTCTTTCATCCAAAATTCCCTTAAATCGATAGCTGAGTACTGTATAAAAACGTACGCTAAAGTTTAGCTTGTTTGCTAAGATCTGTCAGGAAAATATAGAAGGAAGAAATGGCAGGGGTAGAAGGATTTGAACCTACGCATGCTGGAATCAGAATCCAGTGCCTTACCGCTTGGCGATACCCCTGTAACAAAGGATATGAATCTAACGATCCATCAGAGAATGGTAGGGGTAGCAGGATTTGAACCTGCGCATGACGGGATCAAAACCCGTTGCCTTACCGCTTGGCTATACCCCTATATCTCTACGAATGGTGGCGATGGCGGGATTTGAACCTGCGACCCACGCATTATGAATGCGTTGCTCTAACCAACTGAGCTACATCGCCGTAGTCATTCGAGGCGCGCATTATTCTATTTTTTCTAAATTGTGTCAACACGTAAAATGTAAAAAATTAAAATAGCGTTGATTTATATGAAAAAGCCGACAGAAAAGTCGGCTTTTGGCTGTGCGTGTGGCTGTTAGCTAACCCGCAGAAGGGGGTATATTTAAACGTTGAAGCGGAAGTGGACTACGTCACCATCTTTTAATAAGTAGTCTTTTCCTTCCAGGCGCCATTTTCCTGCATCTTTCGCGCCTTGCTCACCTTTAAATTCGATGAAGTGCTCATAGCCAATCACTTCTGCGCGAATAAAACCTTTTTCAAAGTCAGTATGGATGACGCCGGCACCTTGTGGAGCCGTAGCGCCGATAGAGACGGTCCAGGCACGGACTTCTTTAACACCTGCAGTAAAGTAGGTTTGCAGGCCTAAGAGCTCGTATCCTGCGCGAATGAGGCGATCCAGTCCGGCTTCTTCCATTCCCAGGTCCTGGAGGAATTCGTTTTTCTCATCGTCATCAAGTTCGGCGATTTCAGCTTCAAGTTTATTACAGATAGCAACAACCTGAGCGCCTTCTGCCTTAGCAAATTCGTTGACCTGATCCAGATAAGGATTGTCTTCAAAACCATCTTCATCGACGTTGGCGATATACATCATCGGTTTGATGCTGATCAGGTGGAAACTTTTGATGATTTTCAGGTCTTCAGGGCTAAAGGTTAATGCGCGAGCTGAAAGTCCCTCTTCCAGATGAGGCTTAAGGCGTTCGAGTAGCGCTTTGGCTTTAATGGCGTCTTTGTCGCCGCCTTTGGCTTGTTTCTGGACTTTAAACAGCTGTTTCTCAACAGAGTCCAGATCCGCTAATGCCAGTTCCATATTGATGATTTCAATATCAGCAATAGGATCTATTTTGTTGGCAACATGAATAACGTTGTCATTATCAAAACAACGAACAACATGTGCGATAGCGTCTGTTTCGCGGATGTTGGCAAGAAACTTATTGCCTAACCCCTCACCCTTGGAGGCGCCTGCTACCAAGCCTGCAATGTCCACAAATTCCATGGTGGTTGGCAGTACGCGCTCTGGTTTAACAATCTCTGCAAGGAGGTCCAGGCGGGCGTCAGGCATAGGGACAACGCCTGAGTTGGGTTCGATCGTGCAGAATGGGAAGTTTTCTGCATCAATGCCTGCTTTGGTGAGCGCATTAAAAAGTGTTGATTTGCCTACGTTAGGCAGGCCAACGATTCCGCATTTAAAACCCATAGTGTATTACCTTTCGTTAGCCTTTAAAGCTGTGGAGTTTATTCATGGCTTTTGCCCAATCGCCGCTCACTGCTTCAGGAAGATAGCGGATCGATTCTTCAATCGCTGCCTGAGTGTTATTGCGTTCGCTGATAGGCCCTTTACTGAGTACAAAATCTGCCACTGCGCTGGCGTGACCGGGGTGACCGATACCAAGTCGCAGTCGATAGAAATTCTTGTTATTTCCCAGCTTGCTGATGATATCTCTGAGTCCGTTATGCCCGCCATGTCCACCGCCTTTTTTAAAGCGCGCAGTGCCGGGTGGCAGGTCTAGCTCGTCGTGAGCAACAAGGATGTTTTCAGGAGGGATTTTATAAAAATTAGCAAGTGCTGAGACTGACTGCCCACTGAGGTTCATAAAAGTCATGGGTATCAGCAGGTGTACTGTCTGATTGTTCAGAAGAATCTTCCCGTACAAGCCGAAAAACTTTTTATCGGCTTGCAGGGAAGTGAGTTGTTGGGCAGCAAGCTGCTCGACAAACTCTGCTCCGGCATTGTGACGGGTTTTAGCGTATTGAGCACCCGGATTACCGAGGCCTACAATGAGCTGTATTTTGTCTTTCATGCCAGAGTTGACGTCCTAGAGCGTTTTAGTCTGCTTTAACACCGCGTGGAGAGTAAACATAACCGATACCCTGGTTATGGTCTTCACCACGACGTAAAGCAGCAATTTCAATGCCTTTTGGCAGAGAAATGTCAGAGAAGTGAAGCGTCTGTGCGATTTCAATACCTGAAAGATCTACTTCCAGTGCTTCTGGAAGATCTGCTGGCAAGCAAAGAATTTCAACAACGTTGCTCTCAACTGCAAATTTTGCAGCAGCTTTAGAGGCTGCAGATTGTGCAAAGTTTACGAAATTAAGAGGCACTGTGATTTTGATTTTGCTGTCTTTATCAATGCGCTGAAAATCAGCATGCATGACGACTGACTTGGCAGGGTGACGCTGCAGGTCTTTGATAATTACTTTTTCTTCTTTTCCGTCGATTTTTAGTGTCAGGATTGAAGAGAAGAAAGACTCATCAGTGATTAGCTTGGTTAAATCTTTGTTGATCATGGAGATAGAAACAGGTGTTTCACCGCCATATACAACGCCTGGTACCAGGCCTTCGTGACGCAGGCGGCGGCTCGCACCTTTCCCCTGATCTACACGAGTTACAGCTTCAACTACAAAATTAGACATTTTTTTACCTATTAGTAAACTACCTTCAGAACCTCGCGACCAGGGCCCTGAAGTGATTTTTAATAGCCCTTTTCAGGACTTCGTATACCCGGTAGCGGGCTTCTTTTCAGGCTATGTTTGTTAAAAACTGACTCGTTATTAACGGTCTTTTTTTAACGGAACATGGCGCTGATAGATTCTTCGTTGCAAACACGTCGAACGGCTTCTGCCAATAATGGTGCTAATGTCAATTGACGGATTTTGCTGCATTGCTGCGCATCTTTTGACAAAGGAATGGTGTCAGTGACAACCAGTTCATCCAGCATCGAGTTTGTAATGTTGTTAATAGCAGGGCCGGACAATACGGCATGTGTCGCATAAGCGATGACGCGTGCCGCGCCGTTCTCTTTCAAGGCCTGCGCTGCTTTGCAGAGTGTGCCGGCTGTATCGCACATGTCATCGACCAGAATGCAGGTACGGTCTTCGACATCACCGATGATGTTCATTACCTGAGATTCATTGGCACGCTCGCGACGTTTATCAATGATGGCCAGGTCGCAATCCAGTTGCTTAGCAACAGCGCGCGCCCGAACTACACCACCCACATCAGGAGAAACAACCATCGGGTTTTCGTACTGTTGATCAACGATATCATCCAGTAATACTGGCGAACCATAGACGTTATCTACAGGGACTGAGAAGAACCCCTGAATCTGATCAGCATGCAGGTCAACGGTCAATACACGATCCACGCCGATAGTTGTCATCATGTCGGCGACAACTTTGGCGGTAATGGCAACACGAGCTGAACGCGGACGACGATCCTGTCGGGCGTAACCAAAATAAGGTACAACAGCGGTGATGCGGGCAGCAGATGCGCGACGTAAAGCATCTGCCAAGACAATCAATTCCATGAGGTTGTCGTTGGTCGGTGCGCAGGTGGATTGAATAATAAAAACATCTCTGCCGCGGACGTTTTCCTGGATTTCGACACTGACTTCACCGTCGCTAAAACGCGCAACGTGTGCTTTTCCCATCGGTATGTCGAGTCTCTCGACAACTTTGAGCGCAAGCTCTGGGTTAGCATTGCCAGTGAAAACCATCATTTCAGACATGGAGTGCACCTTTTCGGACTTGTCATCATTGGAAGTCATGTTGAGTGGGAACTCATCATTGATTACTGGCTGGGGTAGCAGGATTCGAACCTGCGGATGCTGGAATCAGAATCCAGTGCCTTACCACTTGGCGATACCCCAGTAAATTCTCTGGAGGTTATTCCCCTCAAAAAGAGGGCGCTATTCTCTTAAAAACAGCTTAAATAATCAAGTAAAAATGAAAATTGTGCTCTTATTAATCAATTCTTCGCCAGTTACCGATGATAAGGGTGAGTTTTAGCGATTCTCTGCTCAGAGTCAGTTTGCCTGGCAAGCTTGTTGTATCCGCTTCCAGATAATTCTGATATTCAATTTCCCATCCTTGCTGAGAAAGTCTGGCTAAACGGTTTTCATACAGAACGGTGTCATAATCGCTGCCTGGTGCAGGGATGCCTTTGATCCAGTATTGAGCATCTTTTACCGGAATTTCCCAGCCAAGACGAAGGCTGAGTAGTTCTTCTGGAGAGCCCGCGGCGATTGGCTGTTCTCCGGGTATTTCCAGGGTGGCGGAATGTTCATCACCGCTTATGGTGGCGCCACCCTGACCCAGAGGGCCTTTCAGGCTGATTTCATACACCTGCTGATCTTGTTGCCAGGATAAAGAGGCGGATTGAGAGTCATCCGGAGTGCGAATGCCAATTTTCCCGGTCGCGATCCAGCGAGTCATTTGGCTGACGTTTGATTGATGCTCTTCCCAGCTATAGGTGGCCGTTGGTGCGGGTGTTTCTTCGCGGGGGATCATGCTACAGGCTGACATAAAAAAAGGGACAATAAAAAGTAGAATTATTTTTTTCATAAAGGCGCGTTCAATGCTCTCTCGGCATCCGGTAGATGTGGACTATCCGGAAATTTTTTGGATAGCTCGGTGAAAATCTGTTGTGCTTTGGGGCGCTTATTCAATGCGACCAAAACAGCGATAAGATGACCTCCTACTTCCGCATCAGGGTATATCTTATAGGCTTTAATTAAATAATTGAGTGCCTCTTCATGGCGTTGCAGTTTGAATAACACCCAGCCGATCGAGTCCATAATAGCAGGGTCGTCGGGCTTGATTTGAATCGCTCTGTTGAGCAGTTCGTATGCCTCATTATAGCGTTCGGTATAAAGTGACAGCGTGTAGCCCAATGCATTCAGGGCCATGGCGTTGTCAGGCTCTTTCTCTAAAATAAAACGAAAGTCGACTTCAGATTGCGGAAACTCTTCGGGTGGGCGCATCATCGCCCGGGAGTAGCGTAAATTTATATGTTCTGGGTATGCACTGACGCCTTCACTCAAACGGCTAATGGCCTTGTCGTTAAAGCCAAAGCTTCTGAGCCAGTCTGCGTGCAGGTTGATTAAGTCCGGCGCGAGATCGGCGTGTTTATTGATCGCATTTTCCATAATAGTGTTGACGCGAGTCTCGTCCTGGGCGTCGCCCAGTAGTGCCAGGCTGCGATTGTACGACGGTAAAATGTTGTTACCGCGATCGACTTGCAGATAATGTTGGATAGCCAGTTCAGGGTTGTTTTGTTGCTCTTCTATCAGGCCCAGATAAAAATGCAGCGTGTTATCCCGGGTTCGTGCAAAAATAGTCTTCAGCATGTTTTTGCTGTCATCCAGGCGATTGAAATCCAGGGCGAGCAAGGCCAGATAGAGATGCAGTTGGTTATCGGTGCTGTAGTCTGAGATAAGCTGCTGGCTGTGTTTGACGGCCGCATCAGGAGAGTCGGCTTTATAAAGCGTCTGCACTTTGAGAATGATTAATTGCTTATTTTCGGGGTCTTTGTCCAACCATTGAGATATGACCGCTAGCGCCTCTTTATATCGTCCTGCGTCTTTTAGTAAATCTGCTTTTTGTACAAAAGCAGTCTCAGCCTCAGGGTTGTACCGAATGGCCTTATCAAAACTTATTAATGCCGCTTCTGTTGCATTCAGGTGGCGTTCAAAGACTCCCCTGGTTAACCATAAATCAGAATTCTTTGGCGTGATTTTGCTTTGCCTGATGATCACGTCCAGGTATGCCTGCGCATCGGCGGCTGTCATTTTTGAAGCACGGCTATTGAGCAAAGCTAAGATCGGGTGGCTATCGGTGGCGAGTGCCTTATCAATAAAGGGGAGTGCCTTTGAAAATTTACCCTGCTGAATCAGCATGCCAACCAGTAATGTTTGCGGTTCATTGCTTTCGGGTTCGAACTTAACCCAGATTCTGGCGGCTTTTTCGAGTGCAACCGAGTTCTTTGTAAACTGTGCGATACGTGCAGCACGTCGGATAACACCCGGATCGCCGGTGAGTTCGGCTTGTTTCAGGTATTTTTCAAGCGATATGTCATATTGCTGTTGATGGCCAGCCAGCTCGGCAATAAGCAGATCATACAGCGACTCGCCATTAAGCTCGCCTTGTTGATAAGTACTTTCCCATAGTGGGCTTGGCGTGACGGTTTCTTTTACGGTCTGCGTTGAGCTGCAACCGGTCAGTATCGCTGTACTGAAAACAATCAAGCAGAATATTTTTTTTAGCACAATATATGATCGATCCAAGGTTGATGTACTACGGACTACCGTCACTATAGTAGAGATTGATAGGCCTTGTCATCGGCAAAGCATACCCAGATTAGTGTAATACAGCTTTAATAGGTTCCATTTAATGTATTTTCAATCCTTGGTTAATTTATGTTTTAGGCTAAACAGGTGTATCATTGCGCGCTTATTGATTGTCTGGTGTAGTTAATCGATCCATGTCTCTTCTTGCTTTAGGCATAAATCATAAAACGGCATCTGTCTCCGTTCGCGAACGGGTGGCATTTAGTCCGGATAAGCTGGCGGATGCCCTGCGGCAGGCGCATGGATTTGCACAGCTAAAAGAAATTGCCATCTTGTCTACCTGTAATCGAACAGAGCTTTATTGTTCGACAGAGTTGCCGGGTACCCGTGCTGTGCTGGAATGGCTGGGTCAGTATCATGGTCTTGAGCTGAGCGAGCTTGAAGCATGTGCATATACTCATTGGGATGAGTCTGCAGCAAAACATATGATGCGGGTTGCCAGTGGCCTTGATTCGTTAGTGTTGGGTGAGCCGCAAATTTTAGGTCAGCTGAAATCTGCTTACTCAGTCTCTCAGGAGCAGGGTTTTGTCGGCGCTGAGCTCGGCCGTTTATTTCAACAAACATTTTCGGTGGCCAAAAAAGTTCGCACCGATACCGCTATTGGTGAGAACCCTGTGTCTGTTGCGTATGCTGCGGTTAATCTGGCTCAGCATATTTTCTCTGATCTGAAAGACAGTCGGGCGCTGCTGATTGGCGCAGGGGAAACGATTGAACTGGTCGCTCAGCATTTAGTCAATGCAGGGGTCAGCCAGATTACGGTCGCTAACCGCACCATCAGTCGGGCATTAAACGTTGCGCAAGCCTTTAATGGTAAGGCCATCATGCTGGGAGATATCCCCGATGCATTAGCCAACGCTGATATTATCATCTCCTCTACTGCCAGTCAGTTACCGATTTTAGGCAAAGGGGCTGTTGAGAAGGCGTTGAAAAAACGTAAACATCGTCCTATTTTTATGGTCGATATTGCCGTGCCGCGCGATATTGAATCGCAGGTTGCAGAGTTGGATGATGTTTATCTGTATACCGTGGATGATTTGCGTGAAGTAATTGAAGAAAATCAGCGTAGTCGAGAAAGCGCAGCTAAAGAGGCTGAAGCGATCATCGATGTCGGTGCGCATGAGTTTATGCGCCAGTTACGCTCATTAGATGCCGTAGATACAGTGACCCGGTTACGAGGCAGTTATGAGTCTTTGCGGGATCAAGAAGTAGAAGTGGCCTTGAAACAATTGAAAAAAGGCACAGACCCTGAAGAAGTGCTAACTCAGATGGCGCGACGTTTAACCAATAAAGTACTTCACCACCCAACAATTCAACTTAGAAAAGCAAGCGCCGAAGGGCAGTCTGACATTGTCAATGCTGCGCAAACGCTTTTCCAATTGTCTGATTCGGACGAAAACTGATACATGAAAGAGTCTATACAAACCAAGCTGGAAAAGCTGGCCGATCGCTTTGAAGAGCTATCCGCGTTATTAAGTGATGCGGGTGTTATCTCAGACCAGAATAAATTCCGTGATTACTCTAAAGAGTATGCTGAACTTGAGCCTGTGGTGCAGTCGTATGCTGCTTACCAGCAGGCGAAAGATGATGTTGAAGAAGCGCAGCTGATGATGGAAGACAGTGATCCGGATATGCGCGAGATGGCAAAAGATGAGTGGTCGGACGCTCAGGCGCGTATCGCTAAGCTCGAAGAAGAGCTGCAGGTGCATCTTCTACCGAAAGACCCTAATGACGGCAGTAACGTTTTTCTTGAAATTCGTGCCGGTACCGGTGGTGATGAGGCGGCTATCTTCTCAGGTAACCTTTTCCGTATGTACTCAAAGTTTGCGGAAGCACAGGGTTGGCGTATAGAAATTGTCAGTTGCAGTGATGGCGAACATGGCGGCTATAAAGAGCTGATCGCACGAATTGTTGGTCAGGATGTCTATTCGCGGATGAAGTTCGAATCCGGTGCGCATCGTGTACAGCGTGTTCCTGAAACCGAGTCACAAGGGCGTATTCACACATCTGCCTGCACCGTGGCGGTGATGCCTGAGCTGGATGATGTTGAAAAAATCCAGATTAATAAATCCGATCTGCGTGTAGATACCTACCGCGCGTCAGGTGCCGGTGGTCAGCATATTAACAAAACAGACTCAGCGATCCGGCTGACCCATATTCCGACAGGTGTTGTTGTGGAGTGTCAGGAAGAAAGGTCACAGCATAAAAACCGTGCCAAGGCGATGGCGCTGTTGGCATCGCGCTTACAAGCAGCTGAGATGGAAAAACATGCTGCAGAGCAGGCGACTACACGTAAAAGTCTGGTCGGTAGCGGTGATAGATCAGAGCGTATCCGTACCTATAATTATCCACAGGGGCGAGTCACTGATCACCGTATCAATCTCACCCTCTATAAGCTGGATGAGATTATGGAAGGTAAGCTGGAAGAGGTGATTAACCCGCTGATGCACGAATATCAGGCAGAACTGCTGGGTGCCCTCTCTGAATAGAAGGGGCTGAATACGCGGATCTGAATGCCCGGATTAGATTCAATAGGTCCGAATAAACGGAGGAGTCATGTGATGCGAATTGCTGAAGCGTTAGCGTTTTCGAAAAGACTTGAAGACATCAGTGATTCGCCACGCCTGGATACTGAAATTTTTCTCTGTCATGCATTAGAAAAAACCTCCAGCTACGTGATGACCTGGCCGGAAAAAGAGCTCACGCCTGCTCAGGTTGAGCGCTTCACTGCCTGTCTGGAGCGACGTCAAAAGGGAGAGCCTGTTGCCTATATACTCGGCACACAGGCTTTTTGGACGTTAGATCTTGAAGTGACTAGCGATACCCTGATCCCCCGGGCTGACACCGAAGTACTGGTTGAGGTCGCGCTGAATCTTTTCCCTGAAAACACCCCCTTACGTATAGCTGACTTAGGAACCGGAACCGGAGCCATCGCATTAGCACTGGCGAGTGAGCGGCCTGCCTGGGAGGTCTGGGGTTGTGATCGTATTGATGCAGCAGTTGATCTGGCAAAGCGTAATCAGGCAAGGCTGGGTTTACCTGATGTGAATTTTGTTCAGGGAAGCTGGCTGGCACCGCTTGGCGGGCGCTTTGATATGATTGTCAGTAATCCCCCTTATATAGATCAGAACGATGAGCATTTACAGCAAGGCGATGTTCGATTTGAACCGTTGAGCGCGTTAGTCGCGTCGGAAGAAGGGCTGTCTGATATTATGCATATTATCAGTACCGCACCTGACTATTTGCTCAAGGGTGGCTGGTTGTTGTTTGAGCATGGTTATCAACAGGCCGCCGCTGTCAGAAAACTGTTTTGCGATAGTGGCTATGAGCAGGTGAATACCTATCAGGATTACGCCGGCAATGATCGTGTGAGCCTGGGTCGTTGGAAGCGGTTGTAGAAAAGAGCTTGCCGGAGAAATACGAATGCTGAGTGATGCACAATTATTACGCTATAGCCGTCAGATTATGCTGGCCGATGTTGATATTGATGGTCAGGAGCGTTGGTTGGCATCTAAGGTGCTGATTATCGGTTTGGGTGGGTTGGGTAGCCCGGTAGCCCTTTATCTGGCAGCCGCGGGTGTAGGGGAATTAGTGCTGGTGGATGATGATCAGGTTGATCTGTCCAACTTACAGCGGCAGATCGTGCATACCACCGCACGTATTGGCATGCATAAAGTCGATTCGGCTGCACAGATGCTGCGTGAAATTAATCCGGATATCAAGATAGTGACCCGCGCTGAGCGACTGGATGAGAAGGCATTGCAGGCATTGGTTGCTCAGGTTGATCTGGTGTTGGATTGTACTGATAATTTTTCTACGCGTTTTGCGGTGAATCGCGCCTGTGTAGATCATCAGAAGCCGCTGGTGTCGGGTGCGGCGATTCGTATGGAAGGTCAGATAGCTGTTTTTCAGTCAGGCGTACAGGGCAGTCCTTGTTACCAGTGCTTATACAAAGAAGGTGACGATGAAACGCTAACCTGTTCTGAATCCGGCGTGTTGTCACCGTTGGTTGGTATTATTGGTTCGATGCAGGCATTGGAAGCACTCAAAGTACTCGCTAATATTGGCACTTCATTGACCGGGCGCCTGCTGTTACTGGATGCTAAGCATATGGAGTGGCGTTCTCTTAAACTCAAACCAGACCCTGCATGTCCTGTCTGCTCGCAAAAGGAGTTTGTTGTATGAATGAGATAGATACGGTTAAACGTATACTGGAAAATAGTCGGGTAATCGCGCTGGTGGGTGCCAGCCCTAAGCCGGAGCGGCCCAGCTATCGTGTGATGGCTTTCTTGTTGCGGCAAGGCTATCGGGTCATTCCGGTGAATCCTCTTAAAGCGGGAGTTGAGATTCAGGGGCAGAAGGTTGTCGCTTCGCTGAGTGATATAGATGAGCCGCTCGATCTGGTGGATATCTTCCGTAACTCTGATGCGGCAGGCGGGGTAGTCGATGAGGCTATTGCTGTTGGTGCAAGGGCTGTGTGGATGCAGTTGGGTGTGATTGATCATGCTGCCGCTGAACGTGCCACGGCAGCCGGATTAGATGTGATCATGGACCGCTGTCCGGCTATTGATATTCCGGGGCTGGGTATCGCCGCGGTTACCTCATAATCTGTCGTCGCCAGAATAAATAACACGGTTAACCCGTAAGGTTTAGCCGTGCAATTATCGCTGCGTACGTAGCGCTGTGTCGTTAGAGTGTCATTTCGCCCAGTAATGGCTTGGCCATGAGTGTTTTGATATGCGGGATGTCAGTTTCAGTGGCGAGTAAAAAAAGCAGTTTGGTAAAGGCTGCCTCAACTGTCATATCCGCCCCGGGAATGACGCCTAACTGATTGAGCTTTGCGCCAGTCGCATAAGAACCCTGAATGACCTGTCCGTATGAGCATAATGTCAGATTAATGATGATGACCCCGCGCTGATTCGCCTGCTCAAGCAGAGACATTAAATATTGGTTGTTATCGGGTGGGTTGCCTGCACCGTAACTGAGCATGACAACGCCGCGTATATCTTCATTATCCAGAGTTGCTTTCAGCTGGGCATTATTGATACCCGGATAAAGATGTAATTGAGCAACCTGATGCGTGAATTCTGGTACTTTAAAGTCCGGAATCCTGAAATCAGGCGTCTTAAGCGTTAATTTCTGTTTAGTGGTTACATGAGCATCTTCAGACGTAGTCAGGCAATCCCCATCCTGTGCATTCTCATTAACCCTTATAGTCTCATTAAATAGCTGAATGTGAATGCCCGACTGGCCTAGAGCTCTGAAGTTGGGAGAGTCAAAGGCTCGCAGTGATGATGTATGAATCTTTTTAGCACGATTTCCTCTGAGTAATTTTCCATCAAAGCAGATACATACTTCCTGATTGCTTGGCTTGCGGGCAAATTCAATGGCATTCAATAGATTATTGGTGGCATCGGTACGCGGTTGAGCTAGAGGGATCTGAGAGCCGGTAAGTACCACTGGTTTGGTTAATCCCGCCAGCATAAACGAGAGTGCCGAGGCAGTATAGGCCATCGTATCCGTGCCGTGTAATATCACAAACCCATCATACTGATCATAATGTTGAGTAATTAAGTGAGCGAGCGTGGTCCAATCCTTTGGCTCAATGTTTGAGCTGTCGATCAGGTTTTCAAGCTCTATAATGTCAAACGGCTGGAGTGCCGAAATAGAGACCTGGTTCAGTCTCTGTTTCAACAGCGTATCAAAACCACCTTGTGGGACATAACCACTGGATGAGGGCCACATGCCGATGGTGCCGCCTGTGTAAATAATTAAAACTCTGGACTTATTCATAGCCTGGCCTCATCGGGGGAGTGTTCATACCGCTGTTTTCATGGAAGGAATCACGGCGGGGGAGGTAAAGCGACTTAATGAAGTCGCATCCAATAGTTTGTCTTTTAATGCTTGCTCTGCAGTGGGTAAATGGCAATGCGGCAGTTGTGCAGTCATCATGTCCGGGTTGTTTGCGGTTACACCACGTATACAGCGGTGATCCAGCATGTAGATGGCCGAACTCAGCATTTTCATCGAGTTCAGGATGTTGTAGATAATCACCGGCTCCATGGCGTTGTGCTGGAGGTTTCCGGCTTGGGCGGCTATGCAAACTGTCAGGCTATGTCCCATCACCTGAAACGCAGTCTGATTAACCGCTTCAGGAATAACCGCTGTTGTCGTGTCACTCGTAATGGAAGAGCCCGCTTGTGCTGCGGGTAAATTAATCTCATTAAATCCGTTACGCTGGTTACTGGATAACAGGCATAAATCATTGCAGATGGAGGACAGTTTAACGGCCAGGTGTTTTTGTATTTCTGAAATGGCTAACAGTGCCTTTATATCCGCATCAGGTTCCATCGGCTGGCTTGAAAAAGTAACCGGTAACGAAGATATCCGGGCCAGGTGACTGATCACCCGGGCTGAATAGCTTTTGTGTTCACTCATTGAGGAGATATTAACAGTAGCGCCTAAGTTGACCTTGCTTAGCTGTATACAGGCTTTTTCAATGTGCAGGATTTCATCTTCTAGCATCTGCGCAAACGCTAGAAATGATTCACCTAAGATAGCCGGCGTGTGATCTTGAGTGGATGTCGTCCCCACTTTGAAAATCCCGGAAAATTCCTCCGCTTTCTTTTCAAAGCTGCTTTTTATAGAACGCAGTGCATGAGAGAGGGTTTGCGTGCTGAGAACAACCGCTAAGCGGGCGGCCGTGGGGTAGGCGTCATAGCTTGATTGTGACATATTTATATCATTGTTGGGGTGTAGATACTGATATTCGCCTTTTTCGTGCCCCATGATGGTCAGAGCAAGGTTGGCGATGACCTCGTTGGCGTTCATGTTGGTTGATTGGCCGGCACCCCCCTGGATCAGGTCGACGACAAACTGATTATGCAGTTCTCCTTCCCTGATGCGCATACACGCCTGGCGTATGGCGTCATTCTTTTTGCTGTTGAGTAATCCAAATTCGTGATTAGCTTCTGCCGATGCTTGTTTCACCATGGTTAATGTATTGATCAGATCCTGAAAGTGGTTAATCGGTATGCCGGTGATGTTGAAGTTGCGTAACGCCCGTAGGGTCTGTATTCCGTACCAGGCTGAATCAGGTAGCGTTTCATCGCCTAATAAATCGTGTTCTGTTCTGCTGCTCATTAGGAATTACGCTCTTAGTTATAGTTATACCTGACATTGAAGCATACTTAAATAGTGGTTAACGATTGGGCATAGATGCAGTTTGTGATGCATAGTGTTGCTTGTAGTGCATCATGCAGCGTCGTTATAATAGCGCTATCTAAATTAAAGGTTTTTGGTATGTATCAGGATCTTTCCAGTAATTTGAAATTGCTTTGCAGTTATTATGATTCGATAGCTGATGTGTGCCGGCGTGTAAACCTTAACCGAACTCAGTTTAATCGCTACCTGAGCGGCCGTTATAAACCTTCACCCAAAACTATGCGTAAACTGTGTGATTTTTTTGGTGTTGAGGAATACGAGCTGTTACTGCCAACGACACAGTTTGAACGCTTGATTCAGGTGCGGCCTAAAGTTCAGGTTGCTTCAGGATTGCCGCGTATCGAAGATCGGCATTTAGAGGTGCTGAGTAACGCCGGCTCGTTGCAGATGGAAAAGTATCTTGGATATTATTTCGAGTATTACATGTCAATGGCGTGTCCGGGGAAGATTCTCAGGAACCTGATATGTATCGAAAAACGAGAGGAAGGTTTCTATTATCAGCGCACCGAGCGTTTGAAAGAGCATCCGGAAGAGCCTGCTTTTCATAGTAAGTACCTTGGCGTCGCCTTGTTTCTTACTGATCGGATTTTTATGATGGATTATGAGGCGCTGGCGACGAATGAAATTACCGAAACCATTTTGACTCCCAGCTATAAAAACCGTATTACCCGTTTAAATGGTTTACGTATCGGTGTGCCGGCTAATGGTATGCGCACGCCGAGTTGTGCCCGTGTAGTGATGGAGTATTTAGGTTTGCAGGTCGATATCAGGAAAGCGCTGGGTCTGTGCGGGCTTTATGAATTGCAGGATGACGCTATTGATGAATCTATCAAGTTGGCGGTACGCAATTCCATGAGTGGTGCTGAATGGCACTTTACTGCACTTGCTTAACTGTATTTGCTTGGTTGCACTTGCTTGAGGGCTCATTCCCGAAGGAAACTAGTAAAAAGTTACTGCTCCAGAAACATCTGCCTGATACGCATGTCATCAACACAGCGGTTGAGATACGCCTTTAACGCTTCAGGAGTCGACTCAGGCCAGACCTGTGGAGTGTCGGCACCCGAGACGATCAGAAAATTTAATAGCGCTTTGTTTTCGGTTTTCAGCGCATGCTCCAATGCTGTTAAGCCTTGGGAGTCTGGTTGGTTCAGGTCCATACCATATTGTATAAAACGGTTAAGATGCAGCATCAGTGTTGTAGAAGAGCAATGCTGAAAACAGGCCGTTACTGCATGAGTATCTGAGACTTTTATTATTTGCTGAGGATCAGCGCCGGATTGTAAAAGCACACTAATGAGTGGCAGGCTGTGTTCCTGCTGTAAGGCTAATAGTAGATAGGGCTCGTTAGTTGATGCTAAGTGCTCAAGACTGGCTCCTGCGTCAATGAGCATACCCAGTGCTTTGGCCTGGCCTGCCCGTATTGCTATTTCGATAGTGCTTAATCTGTCCGTCTGTTGGTTTAATAATTGTGCATCAGTTTGTTTAAGGCGCTTGGCAAGTGTGTTCAGATCTCCTGTTTCAATGGCTTTTAACAATTTGGATTCTTTTTGTTTTTTGAAGAGGGCAAGCATACTTAGAAGACCTCCAGCAATTTCATCAGATAAATGCCACCGCTTAGCGTAAATACAGAACCAATAGTGGTGGTCAGAATGATATTAGCTGACAGCTGAGCGTTACCACCCATCGCTTTTGCCATGACAAAACTGGCAGCTGCGGTCGGGCAGCCAAACAGCACAAACATTAATACCAGATCCTGTTCTCTGAAACCGACCAGCCAGGCACCGTATGTCAGTATAACGGGTAGAATTATCAGCTTGATGGCCGTGGCCCAGAATGCCTGGGATGATGAGTGCTTCAGGCTTTTCAGATTCAGGGTGGCGCCGATGGTGAGCAGCGCTAATGGTAAGGTTAGATTGGCAAAGTAACGGCCGGTTTTGTCAGCCACTTCAGGTAAAGTGAAACCAAAGTAGGAAAAGGGTAATGCTAATAATACGGCAATGATCAGAGGGTTCTTCAGGATTTCGAAAGCGATACCCGATAGCGATAATGCTTTGCTGTTTTTCATCGGAAATGAGAGTGCGATGATAGCTAGCACGTTATAAAGAGGGATCACCAGCGCCAGTAACAATGAGGCTTTCGCTAAGCCCGTCTGGCCAAATAAGTTGAAACAGACCGCCAAACCGATGATTCCAAAATTACCTCTGAAAGCCCCTTGAATAAAAACGCCGAGATTTTCTGCTTCGCTAATCCAGCGTTGTGCCAGCCACCAAATAGCCGCAAAAGTGATCAGCGTACCCATGGCAACATAACTGAGTTGTGCCGGATTAAAGACGGCATGAAAGTCGGTGCGGGCAATACTCATAAAAACAAGAGTGGGTAAGGTAACGACGAACACCAGTCGTGAGCCGGTGCTGACAAACGCGTCGTCGATGAGCTTGACGCGTTTGAGTAAGACGCCCATGAATACGATAAAAAAAATCGGGGCCACGATGTTGGCCGTGAAAGCCAGCGTGTCTAAGTAAAGGGCCACTGTGGATTCCTGATCAGGTAAAAATTGGATGATACTGTTGTCGTTAGCGCTATTCTATAAATAAAGAACGCTATTAAAAAGAAGAGTTAGCAATAAAGACTGTTGCAATAAAGAGTACTAATAAAAGAGCCTGTTAACGCCTGCCAGAAAGAAATATTTTGCTCTACTTCTGAGGCTGCTTCAGAGCCTGCTTCTTAGTCTCTTTCTGGTGCAGTTTGGGATAATCAAACCATTCAAGCGTGCCACAGCCTTCGCTTAATTCAGACCAGCAGGTGACCCCTAAATGAATATGCATGACACCACAGGTGGGAAGGTTGGGTATCTGCTCGGCACTCAGGTACTCGCCTAAACGTTGCAAGCCCGGGTTGTGGCCAAAAACCATGACGTGGTGGTCTTTATCTGAGTGGCGTTGTAACACGTCTAGCAGTGTTTCCATGCAAGAGTCATAAAGCTCTGGAATAACTTCAATCCAGGGGTGATTAGGCAATCGTTTACTGGTGGCTTTCGCGGTCAGGAAAGCACGGGTTGCCCCGCTGGACAGGCATTTGTCCGGTGTAAGCCCGGCGTTTTTGAGGCGTTCAGCCATCGCGGGCAGATCCCGCTTTCCGCGTTTATTGAGAGGACGGTTAAAGTCCTCAATATCCGGGTTTTTCCAGCTGGATTTAGCATGCCGGATCAGAGTGATTGTGCGCATAAGGAGCTCCGCTCTGCAAAACGTATGCTCGCAAGATATCATGCTTTGCGTTGTCTGCAATATAAATCAGGCAGCAAACTCGCTGTCTTTTGGTGTGTTTTCCAACATGCGCTTCCAGATAGAGCGCATATGCCGCATCGGCATGCTGCCCACATGTTGTAAGTTCATCGGGCCATCATTAAACAGGCGCGGGTCCATCAGCACATAGTCGTCATCGATTATCGGTAAAAAATCCATCTGGTCGAGGATGTCGGTTTGCAGGTCAACCCCCGGTGCTATTTCCAGTAGTTTAAGTCCGTCTGGCGTGAGTCGGAACACGGCTCTTTCCGTGATAAACATGACATTTTGCTGCTTTTTAAGCGCGAACTGTCCATTAAAGGTGATCTGTTCAACCGCAGCAAGAAACTTGCGAATAGGGCCATTCTTAACGACGGAGAGTTGATTGTTGTTGATGTCGAGTTGTTGTGCTCCTGAGGTGAAAGTACCGAGAAAATAAAGATCCTGAGTATTTTGGGTGATGTTGATAAAGCCGCCGCATCCCGACAGTTTGTCACCAAAACGGCTCACATTAATATGGCCTTCGGGGCAGGTTTCCGCCAGCCCTAAGAATGCCTGATCCAGACCTCCACCATCATAAAAATCAAATTGGGCGGGTTGATCGATAATGGCATCTGCATTGGCAACGGCACCAAAGCTCAGTCCACTGGCCGGTGATCCACCAATACCGCCGGGTTCGACTGTCAAGGTGAACTCTTTCAGGCGGTTTTCTTCTGCGGCCACCTGGGAGATCGCTTCCGGCATACCGATACCCAAATTAACAACCGCGCCTTTACGTAGCTCCATCAGCGCACGTCGAGCAATGATCTTGCGGGCTGAGAGTGGAATAGACTGCGGTGGGTTGCCGCTTCGGATCTCTCCACAATAGGCAGGGTTGTACTGCTCAGCAAACGTTTGCGGATGATCTTCAGGTTCCGATAAAACAACATAATCGACCAGAATCCCCGGAATGCGGACGCGGTCGGGTGTTACCTGGTGCTGTTCTGTCGTACGTTCAACCTGAACGAATACCAGCCCTCCGCTGTTTTTCACGGCTTGCGCTATCGCCAGTGTTTCTAACGGCAGTGCTTCCTTTTCCATTGAGATATTACCGCACCGGTCAGCGGTGGTGCCGCGTAGCAGTGCGATATTAATCGGAAATGCCTTATAAAAAAGGTAGGGCTCTCCAGCCAGATCGATACGTTGAACTATCTCTTCTGTAGTGCACGCATTGATTTTGCCTCCGTCTTGCTCCGGATCGACAAATGTATGTAAGCCTACATGGGTGAGTGTGCCGGGTTTACCCGCGGCTATATCACGAAACAGATGGCAGATAACGCCCTGAGGCAGGTTGTAAGCTTCGATTTTATTCTCAAGTGCGAGTTTCCCCAGACGGGGTGCCAGCCCCCAGTGTCCGCCTATGACACGCTTAATCATGCCTTCATGACCAAAGCGGTTCAGCCCACGGCTTTTTGCATCGCCTTGTCCTGCTGCATATACCAAACTCAGGTTGGATGGGTGTCCCGTGTCCAAGAAACGTTTTTCAATGGCCTTTGCGAGGGTTTCGGCGAAGCCGATGCCAATAAATCCGGCCGTTGCAATAGTGACGTTATCATTGATAAGTAGTGCGGCTTCTTCTGCTGAAATTAGACGAGCTGACATCTTGGTACCTGCATAATTTATTTTTATATGACTGCTTTTTAGATTAGTAGAGCAAAAGCCAGGCCAGTCAGTTTTTTATCAATTAAATCAGTGGTTTGTTTATAGTTCGTGAATGATGGCTATTGTTATGTGTCTTATTTTATAAACACTTCTGTACGTTTTGTGTATAGTTTGTGTGTGGCTTGATTATTTTTCCGGACACTTTTTTAAGCGTTCATACAAGGTCGCCCGGGAAATACCGAGCAACTTAGCGGCGCTGCTCTTATTTCCCCTTGTTTGTTGTAACGCGTCTTGCAGTGCGCCTTGCTCTGCTTTTAAGCGCGTTTCAGCTAAGCTGGTCAGTGAAGTGCCGGTATCAATACCAGTGACACTAGCTGGGTCAGGACAGGGTAGGTCATCCAGCGCTCCTAAGTCTTCTGGTTGTATAGCTGTGCCTTCTGCCATCACACAGCCCCGCTCTAAACGGTTATGAAGTTCGCGCACATTTCCAGGCCAGCTGTATTGAAATAGCCAGGCTAATGCTGAATCAGTTAAGGCGAGTGCGGGAATTTGTGCTTGTTGTTGAATGCTCTCTAAAATATGAGCACAGAGTAATGGGATATCTTCTTTTCGTTCTCGCAGTGGCGCTAACCGGATGGGGAGTACGTTCAGGCGGTAATAAAGATCGGCGCGAAATTTACCTTCATCGACCAGTTGTTTAAGGTTTCCGGATGTCGCGGCAATAACACGCAAATCGACGTGCTCTAAGCGATTGGATCCCAGCGCCTCTACTTCGCGTTCCTGAAGTACCCTGAGCAGCTTGGCTTGCATGCTAAGCGGCATTTCGGCAATTTCATCCAAAAATAGCGTGCCGCCATCTGCCAGCTGTATTTTTCCTTTTCGTCCGTTTTTATCAATACCGGTGTAGGCTCCGGGCGCAGCCCCGAACAGTTCTGCTTCGACTAACGATTCGGGTAGCGCGGCCATGTTGATGCCAACAAATGGGCCACCGTTACGTTGGGATGCATGATGAATACCTTGGGCAAGTAGTTCTTTTCCTGTGCCTGTTTCGCCCAGAAGGAGCACGGTGGTATCTAGCAATGCTGCTCTGCGCGCTTGTCTTTTCAGTTGTTGGATGACGGCAGACTGGCCAATTAAGTCATCTAACGCATAACGGGAAGGGCGAATCAGCTTTTGCTGTTCGAGCTGTCGCTTGAGGCGGGCAAACTTATCAAAGAGTGGCCTCAGGCTTTCCAGATCGGTATAAAAAATAAATCCAATGGCGCCCATCACTCTGGCGTCGTTATCTTTTAGCGGCATGCGTGTGACGACACACCAACGACCATTAATTTGCATGAGATCGACAAAGGTCGGTTTTCCACTTTTTAATACGCGTGGCAGTTGTGTGTTAGGCAGGAGCTCCTCAATGGGAGTGCCGATGAGTTCTTTATCTTCTGGTATATTAATGAGCTGCCGATATTTAGGGCTCATCCAGATAATTCGACAGTCTGTGTCTACGGCAATGGCGCCTTCACAGAGGCTCGAGAGTAGCTCAAAAGGATGCTGTTTGATGGTTTGCCCGCTAAGTAACTCATCCAGGCAGATGTGTTGCTCTGGCAGGTGATCTGTCGGTTTGATCAATGAGGCATCCCTTGCTAATTAAAAATGTTTTGTTTGCATTAGGTCTTTAAATTTGTACTCATATGTCGCATGGAATACAAGTGTTAGCCTTAAATTATGCCACTGATTAATCGCCTTTCAGGAAATGCTGCATGGATAAAATATCAACCACAGCCTTATCAAAATTACGCGGCATGCCGAGTAAAGCGCTGTTTGCTCAATTGGAAAATGCCGGATGGATTGTGCGTTTGGAAAACAGCTGGGAATTAACCCACAGTGGAAGGGAGCAGGGCGGGGAAGTAAAGCAGAGTGACAAGTTCGGATCTTACATTGTTTGGCCTCCTCAGTTAAAAATTGAGGGCAGCGAAGTAGTGGTGGTCGCGTATGAAAAAGAGGATCTTCACAGTGCGGCTAATATAGGACAAAAGGTTGAGTTATCTGCCCGGCAAGTCAATGCGGTGTTTTCTGAGTTGGGGTGGGTCAATCGCCACCGCAAAGGCTGGCAGCTTACAGAGCAGGGAAAAGCGCTGGGGGGAGTACAGAAAGAGAATCAAAAAACAGGTATTCCTTATGTGCTGTGGCCGTTTGCTTTTATTCACAATCTGGCTTTTCAGCATTCTTTAAAAGCCCTGAAAGGAGACCTTGGGCAAGCATTAGGGTTGAATGAAGCTAATAACGAAGCAACATCGGCTTTCAGGAAAAAATTCCCTGCTAACTTTCGTGCGGTTGATGGGCATCAATTACGCTCAAAGGCTGAAGTGCTGATCGATAACTGGCTATATCTGGCTGATATCGCGCATGCTTATGAGCGTCGCTTACCGATTGATGAGGATGTATACAGCACTTTTTATATTCCAGCGGGGAAGATATATGTTGAGCTCTGGGAGCATGAAAATGATGCTGACTATCAAAGAATTAAGCAACAAAAGCTACAAGCCTATGCAAAGCATGGATTAACGCTTTTGGAGTTGAGTATGAGTGATCTGGCAAGTCTGGATGATGTCATGCCTCGCTTGCTGCTAAAGCACGGTATAGAAGCCTATTAAGGCGTTTGGCTTGATAAAATGAGGTGGCTCATGCACTTCAGAAGGGTGGAAACTAAACTACACTAAACTTTTGACTAGCAGCGTAAAGCCAAGAGTAGCCTGTGGAATGAAGATACCTGATACCCCTGAAAATGAAGAAGCACGTTTAAAAACTCTTTGCTCGCTGAATATTCTGGATAGCGACGCAGAAGAGCGGTTTGATCGTTTGACCCGATTAGCAAAGCGAATCTTTAGTGTGCCTATAGCGCTTGTTTGTCTTATTGATGAGTGTTGCGGATCGGTTAATGTATGAAAAAAAGGGTCAAAAAAAATGACCCTGAATTTTGAGATGGTCGTTAACGAAACTTTAATTTAACTACTCATCCATACATCACTGATCCAATCCCACAGATTATCCCATTGCTCTTCTGAGACATCTTCTTCTGCTGACCAGAAGCCAATAGAACCGTCTTGCTCGATAAAATAGTAACCGTCATTCGCTTCACAAATTGGAATCAACTCGCGGGGTAATCCGAGTGACCAGGCCGTTGCTGTCAGTTCTGGCAGATGTGTTTGTTCGTGAGGCTCGGTTGCCGTGACAGGAGACAAGCTGCCATAGACAACATCGCTGGCCTCCAGCAAAAACTCTTTCAGGTCGGCTGGAATAGAGATAAGAATTTCTTCTTCCAATTCTACCAGTTCATCTTCAGTCGGAAGGCGCATTGAGTTGAAACGATCTTGGTTCAACTCACGTAGTTCATCAATCACGTCGTTCATATCGGTTTCTGGGTGTCCTGAGGCCGGAGCCATTTAACAGTAGAGTTTTATCGGCAGTTTACAGTATAAATCAGAATACTGTCTGGCCTTTATGCTCTACTTCTTCTTCGTCACTTTCCTCCTCTTTTTTGTCTTCTTCGAGGCTGAAATTAAGCCCGCCGGCCTTGCTGTTAGTGCTCTCTTCGCTGAGTTTGAACTTTAAGCGCAGGTTGTTGGCAGAATCGGCATTCTTGATCGCTTCTTCTTCGCTGACTTTTCCCTCTCTGACCAGCTTAAACAGTGCTGAATCAAAGGTTTGCATGCCGAGGGTTTCTGATTTGTTCATGATCTCTTTGATACCGTCGATATCACCTTTGAGTATCAGTTCTTTGATCGTCGACGTACCTAAGAGGATCTCGATAGCCGCCGCACGTTTGCCATCAATGGTATGTACCAGCCGTTGTGAGACGATAGCGCGAACATTCAGCGAGAGGTCCATTAATAGTTGGTTGCGTTTTTCGTCAGGGAAAAAGTTAATGATCCGGTCAAGGGCCTGATTGGCGTTGTTGGCGTGTAGCGTTGAGATTGCCAGGTGGCCTGTTTCGGCAAAAGCCAGACAGTGCTCCATGGTTTCTTTATCTCTCACCTCACCGATCAGGATGACGTCGGGGGCCTGGCGTAACGTATTAACCAGTGCATTGTGGAAGCTGCGGGTATCAACACCGACTTCGCGCTGATTGACGATCGATTTTTTGTGGTGGTGAACAAACTCGATTGGATCTTCGATGGTGATGATGTGACCGCCGCTGTTACTGTTACGATGGTCAATCAAGGCTGCCAGTGAGGTTGATTTACCTGAGCCGGTTCCGCCGACAAACAGTACCAGGCCGCGTTTTGCCATGACGACTTCTTTTAATATCTCCGGCAGACCCAGATCGTCCATCCGTGGAATATCGGTTTTGATATTTCGCGCAACGATGGCCACGTCATTGCGCTGTTTGAAAATATTCAGACGAAAGCGTCCCGTCTTCTCAACCGAGATAGCCAGGTTCATCTCCAGTTCATGCTGAAATTTTTCGCGCTGTTCGGCATCCATCACTTGTAGCGCTATTTTTTCAATATCACCCGGCTGATAAGGTGTTTTGCTGAGCGGTTTTAACGCGCCCTGAAACTTGGCACACGGTGGCGCTCCGGTGGAAAGGTAGAGGTCTGAACCATCTTTGGCCGCTAATAGGCGAAGGCAATCGTAAAATTCCATTGTCGAATAATCCTGTTTATCCGTCAGCGTTAATTTGTGCGATAAGCTTCAGTAACGTTTCTTCAGCTTTATCATTGTCTACCTGGCAAGTCCCCGCAGCCTCATGACCACCACCGTTATAGGCCAGCATCAGCTCGCCAACATTGGTTTTTGACGAGCGGTCAAAGATTGATTTGCCGGTGGCAAAAACTGTGTTTTGCTGTTTAAGACCCCAGAGTACATGAATGGATATATTACATTGCGGGAAGAGGGCATAGATGACGAAGCGGTTTCCAGCGTAGATCACCTCTTCATTACGCAGATCCAGCACGACTAAGTTTCCATAGACTGTTGCGCAACGGTTGATCTGATCTTTGAATTTCGTTTCCTGGTCAAAATAGAGGTCAACGCGCTCTTTAACATCAGGGAGTTCGAAAATCTGATCGATTGAATGATGCTTGCAGTAATCGATCAGATCCATCATCAGATTGTAGTTGGAAATCCGGAATTCACGAAAACGTCCCAGGCCCGTGCGGGCATCCATCAGGAAGTTCAGTAGTTCCCATTTTTTAGGATCGAGTACTTCTTTCTCGTTATATTGCGCGGAATCCCCTTTATCCACAGCTTCCATCATCTCATCCCATTCTGTCGGGAAGGCATCGTGGCCACCGTAATGCAGCCAGACGACACGGGCAGCGGAGGGTGCTTCAGGATCGATAATATGATTGGTTTTGGTACCTTGATTACGAATCGTTTCTGATGAATGGTGATCAAAGCTTAAGTGGGCTGATGCGACATAGGGTAAGTTGGTCGTAATATCGTTTGCATTGATATCTACGCTGCCATCCTGCATATCTTTGGGATGAACAAATTTGATATCGTTGATCAGATCAAGATGTTTAAGTAGTACTGCGCAAACCAGCCCGTCAAAATCGCTACGGGTGACTAATCGAAATTGAGACATACCTGTATTCCTGCGTTAGCTTCCAGATTTTATAGAAAGCAGTATAGTCAAGGATCAGCGATATGCAGGCCCAGTTCTCAGGAAAGTTATCAGGAAAGTTATTATGCAAGTTATTAGGTACAATTTGAAAAAGTGATAAAAAAAGCCACTCGTTATATCAATAGCGAGTGGCTTTTTTGATTCTGAGTTAAGACCGACAGTCTAACATTCTGCTAGCCACCCAAGTAGGCTTTACGCACTTCAGGGTTTGTCAGCAGGGCATCCCCGCTATCACTAAGAACCACACGGCCGTTCTCCATGACATAACCACGATCAGCAATACGCAGCGCCTGATTGGCGTTTTGTTCTACTAAAAAGATGGTAACGCCATCATCGCGCAGCTTCTCAATAATGGAGAAAATCTGCTGAATAATGATAGGTGCAAGCCCCAATGATGGCTCATCCAGCAAAATCATACGCGGACGACTCATCATGGCACGGCCGATGGCTAGCATTTGTTGTTCACCGCCAGACATAGTGCCTGCTCGCTGATCAATGCGTTCCTCTAACCGGGGAAACAGCTCCAGTACGTGTGCCAGGCTTTCTTTGTATTCAGCGTTGCTGCGAAAATACGCACCCATGTGCAGGTTTTCCTGCACGGTTAAACGGGAGAATACGCGACGGCCTTCAGGCACGACAGCCAGTCCTTTGCGCATGATTTCAGGGGTGTTAACAGCGGATATATCCTCGCCATCGAAAAATATTTTTCCGGATGAAGCGCGGGGATCGCCACAGATAGTCATCATCAGTGTGGTTTTTCCTGCCCCATTCGCGCCGATCAACGTGACGATTTCACCCTTATGTACGTCGATGGAGATATCGTGCAATGCCTGAATCTTGCCGTAATGGGTGTTTACATTTTCCAGTTTCAGCATCTTACGACTCCCCGAGGTAGGCTTTGATGACATCAGGATTGTTCTTGATCTCGTCGGCATTGCCGTCGGCCAGAGGCATTCCTTGTGCAATCACATAAATGTGATCTGAAATACCCATGACCAGCCCCATATCGTGCTCGATCAGCAGGATAGATATTTCATGTTCATCCCGTAGCCTGATAATCAGCTCATCCAGTTCCTTGGTTTCATTCGGGTTCAAGCCTGCTGCAGGCTCATCCAGCATGAGTAATTCTGGCTGGGTGACCATACAGCGGGCAATCTCTAAGCGGCGTTGCTGACCATAAGAAAGGTTGCCTGACTCGCGGTTGGCCGAATCCAGCAGATTGACCTCCTTCAACCAGAAAGCCGCTCTGTCCATCGCTTCCCGCTCGAGGCGACGGTATGAGGGGGTCTTAAATAGCCCGGATAGCAGGCCAGTATTTAAATGACGATGCTGTGCAACCAGCATATTTTCAATAACCGTCATGTTGGAAAACAGTCGTACGTGCTGAAAAGTGCGTACTAAGCCCTGACGAGAGATCTGATAATCTTTCATACCGGCTATTTCTGTGCCCTTGAAAATGACACTGCCGGTCGTTGGAATATAAAAACCGGATAAGCAGTTAAACACGGTAGTTTTGCCTGCACCATTGGGGCCAATAATAGAGACGATTTGGCGATTTTTGACCGTTAGATTTACCTTGTCTACTGCCTTCAGTCCGCCAAATTGCATGGTCAGCCCATTCACATCGAGTAATAACTGACTCATTATTTTAACTCCAGAACAGGGCGCTTCATGGGGACTAAACCTTGTGGGCGCCAGCGCATCATCAGAACCATGGTTAATCCGAACAACAGCATGCGGTACTCAGAAAACTCACGCGCCAGCTCAGGCAGAATTGTCATGACGATAGCGGCCAGAATGATGCCTATCTGTGAGCCCATTCCCCCCAGAACAACAATCGCCAGAATGATGGCGGATTCGATAAAGGTGAATGACTCAGGGCTGATAAAACCTTGTCTGGCAGCAAAGAACGAGCCCGCAAAACCCGCTGTCGATGCGCCAATTGTAAAAGCGGATAGCTTGATCGCAGTACGGTTAAGTCCGAGTGAGCGACAAGCGATCTCATCTTCACGCAATGCTTCCCATGCGCGGCCAATCGGCATACGCATCAAACGGTTGATGACGTAGATGACGAAGGCAACCAGGACGACGGCGATCAGGTAAAGGAAGATCACCTTGTAGGTACTAGAGTAATCGATACCGAAAAACTCATGGAAAGTCGTACCGCCTTCGCTTGGGCGGCGGGAAAACTCCAGCCCGAACAGTGTCGGCTTATCGATGCCGGAGATGCCGTTAGGGCCGCCTGTGACTGCTGTCCAGTTATTCAGCAGAATACGGATGATTTCACCGAAGCCTAAGGTCACAATGGCGAGATAATCACCGCGTAACCGCAGGACCGGGAAGCCTAACAGAAAGCCGAAAAGTGCTGCCATCCCGGCAGAAATCGGTAAACAGACCCAGAAAGATAAGCCGAAATACTGGGATAGCAACGCATAGGTGTAGGCACCGACTGCATAAAAAGCGACATAACCTAAATCCAGCAGACCGGCCAGACCGACCACGATATTCAGACCAAGGCCGAGCATGATGTAGATCAGCGCGAGTGTCGCCAGGTCAACAGAACCACGGGACACCAGAAAAGGCCAGATAACCATACAGACAAAAACACCGGCAAGCAGCCAGGGTTTCAATCGCACCATTTTGTCGCCTTCAGGTATTAGGTTGCTTAGGTTTGGCTTAGGAATTTTGCCAAAAGCAGCGTCGATCTGATCAGCAAACAGCTGTGAGAGGAAGACCAGTGCAATACCGCCAATAATCCAGGTCCATTGCTCAGGAGATGCGCCATGTACTTTTAGCGTTGTGCCGTCGGTGTCTAGCTTGACGCCAATCATCAGGCAGGCCAATACAAAAGCAATACCTGCAGAAAAAATTGCGTTGTAGAGTTTACCCATCAGACTTTCTCCACTTCCGGTTTGCCTAGCAAGCCACTGGGACGGAACAGGAGGATGAGTATTAATAAGCTGAAGGCAACGACGTCTTTGTATTCCGAAGGAAAGTACGCTGCTGTGAGTGCTTCGGTAACACCGAGTATGAGTCCACCCAATACCGCGCCAGGGATTGAACCGATACCGCCGAGCACCGCTGCTGTAAAGGCTTTCAAGCCTGCCATAAAGCCAATAAAAGGGTTCACTACGCCGTAATAAAGGCTCAGGAGTAAGCCGGCAATAGCTGCCAGGGCTGCACCAATAATAAAGGTCATAGCGATAACGCGGTTAGTATCAACACCGAGTAAGTTGGTCATGCCGAGATCTTCTGAACAGGCACGACAAGCGCGCCCCATACGCGAACGCGAGATAAACAGGGTTAAGCCTAGCATCGTGATGAAAGTAGCCACCCAGATGAATAGCTGCATATAGGAAAAAGAGACTTCAAATAAGCTTGGATCGCCAAAGGTCCAGCCGCCGGAGATCATGGGAGGCAGCGCGACATCACGCGAACCCTGCGACAAAACAACATAGTTTTGCAGAAAGATAGACATACCGATTGCCGAGATCAGCGGAATCAAACGGTTCGTACCACGTAATGGGCGATAAGCAACACGCTCAACTGTCCAACCGTAGGTGCTGGCGATCAGCACGGCAATGACTAAAGCGATAAACAGGATCAGAGGCAGACTCACCATGCCCATGCCGAGTAAACCGGCAATGACGATAAAGGATATGTAAGAGCCGATCATATAAACTTCGCCATGAGCGAAATTAATCATGCCGATGATGCCGTAGACCATGGTATAGCCAATAGCGATTAGGGCATAGGTCGACCCGATAGTCAGCCCGTTAATAAGCTGCTGAGTCAAATAAAGAAGTGTTTCTGACATATGCGGGAACCGTATAATGAAACACCCTTGATCCCGGATCACGGAATAAGGGTGTTATTTTGGATCAACTCGGTACTGAGTACCGATCAGATTCTCTTATTGTTAACTGCATTACTGAACCGGTGTTTTAGTACCGTCAGCATGCCAGTCGTATACGACAAACGAGAACTCTTTCAGATCACCTTTTTCATTAAAGGAAAGATCACCCGTTGTGGTTTTGAATGTATTCGCACGGATGTAATCAGCTAATTTTTCTGTATCGGTTGTTCCTGTCGCTGTCATTGCTGCTGTCATGACTTCTATCGCAGAATAAGCAGGGAATACGAATGGGCCGCTTGGATCTTCACCTTTATCTGTAATTGCCTTAACCAATGCTTGGTTAGCCGGATCTTTTTCGAAGCTCTGTGGCAGTGTTACTAATAAGCCTTCAGATGCTTCGCCGGCAATTTTAGAGATGTCCGGGTTACCCACGCCTTCTGGTCCCATGAATCTGGCGTCTAAGCCTTTCGCACTTGCCTGACGCAGAATCAGACCTAGCTCCGGGTGGTAGCCACCGTAGTAAACGAAGTCAACGTTGTTCCTTTTCAATTTAGCGATCAGCGCGGAGAAATCTTTATCGCCGGGTGTGACACCTTCAAACATAACCGGTTTGATGCCCGCCGTTTCCACTTCATTTTTCACTGCAGTTGCTAAGCCTTCACCGTACTGCTGCTTATCATGAATGATCGCCATGTTTTTTGGCTTAACGTTGTTAATAATGTATTGTCCGGCGAAGGGTCCTTGCATGCTATCCAGACCGATCGTACGGAAGATCATCTGATAACCTTTCTCGGTGATACTCGGAGAGGTAGAAGCCGCAGTAATCATCAATACGCCTTCTTCTTCATAGATATCAGAAGCGGGCTCAGTCGATGATGAACACAGATGGCCAACAACGTGAAAAATACCATCGTTAACTATTTTGTTAGCTACCGCGACCGCTTGCTTTGGATCACAGGCGTCATCATAAATTACACCTTCAAGCTGCATGCCATTGACGCCGCCCGCTTTGTTGATCTGTTCGATCGCTGCCAATACACCAATTTTCTGCATATCACCGTATTGGGCAACAGGTCCTGTTGCAGGACCCGCCAGGCCGATTTTGATGGTGTCAGCCTGCGCTGCTGCACCATATAAGCAAAGTGCAGTACCTACAGACAACAGCGTACGTGTAAATTTCTTCATGGGAAATATACCCTCTCCGTCCTTTGGCTCGATATAACGATGCCCGGACCCTATAGTTATTATTCAGACAGGTTGAATAAACTATAAATAAAAGAAAAAATCAATGTTTACTATAGGAAACAAGGTTTCTGAAAAGTTATCTGATCGATAATGTCACCAATATTGGGAGCTTCTGTTATTGAGCGGATGTGGTGAACAAACGATGCTATCAACAGGTTAAGAATGTCACTTATCGTGGCAGGAAGAACATCACACAGAGTGTTATGCTGGTGTTTCTTTTGATTCCCCAAATAATGATAAGAAATGGGGGCTTTATGCTCAGTTTCACAAAAGTCTTTCAGCGTGCGCGCTGGTTTGTTTGTTGTTTATCGCTGGCAATGACGGCGTGGGTGTCTGCGGCGGCAGACCGGATAGACACCCCCAGCTTGCTGTCGTCACGGGCAAGTGAAGGATTACTGCTGGATATTGCCAAAGCCGGTGATCGTCTCGTGGTCGTGGGAGATTATGGGCGTGTTCTTGTTTCGGATGATCAGGGAGCAGACTGGACACAAATTCAGACCCCGGTCAGTGTATTACTCACATCTGTTTACTTTTCTGATGCCCGGCATGGGTGGGCGGCAGGTCACGATGGCGTCGTCATTCATACAGCGGACGGCGGTGACTCCTGGATCAGGCAACTTGATGGACGACAGTTAAACCAATTGCAACTAGACACGTATCAGGCGTTAGTTGATGCAGGAGGCGATTCTAAAACAGCGGATCTATCTCTCGAGGATCTGGAACTCTTCTTAGATGATGCCATGGTGGCGGTAGAGGAGGGGCCGACTCAGCCAATACTGGATATCTACTTTATTAATAACCAGAAAGGTTTTGTGCTGGGTGCGTATGGCCTGTTACTGAAAACCGAGGATGGCGGAAGTAGTTGGGTAGTGCTGTCGCATCATGTGCCCAATCCGGACCGTTTTCATCTGAATGCGCTTTTAGTTGATAAGAAAGTAGTTAATCAGCAGGTTGCGGGTCAGCAAACACTCATCATCGCCGCTGAAGCAGGCCTATTATTCAGATCAGACGATCAGGGCGAGTCCTGGGTGGCACTGGACTCTCCTTATGAGGGCTCATTTTTTGGCTTATCCTCCTATCAGGACCAAGTGTTAGCACTGGGTTTGCGCGGACACCTGTTTGCCAGCCAGGATCATGGCGACTCATGGCAGCAAGTGGCGTTGACCCGTTCGGCATCCATCTCGGGTGCAGCGACTTATAATGACGAGATCATGTTGGTGGGACAGGGTGGCTTAGTCTTACACGGCCGGTCGCTTGCTCAGCTCAAAGCATTTGATGTTCAGGATCGGCGTGCATGGAGTAGCGTTGTCCGTGTTAAGGATGGTTGGGTGCTGGTGGGCGAAAAAGGCATAAAGCGGATAACGGATAAAGTGCTGGAGGCGAGTTATGAGTAATTCATCGCCTACGCCAGAAAAATCATCAGGGCTGACATCCGCGCTATTAGGGCCGATTAAGCTTTCTGAACAAATTATAGAGCGGGTGTTGTTTCACAAACGCTTACCCGTATTACTGATTTTTGTGCTGATGACGCTTTGGTTAGGCTTTCAGGCGTTACAGATGCGACCTGATGCCAGTTTTGTTAAAATGATTCCGACCAGCCATCCCTATGTTGAAAACTATCTCAAATACAGAGACGACCTGTCCGGACTGGGCAATAGTTTACGCGTGGTAGTGGAAGCAACAGAAGGCGATATTTTCACTGCAAAGTTTCAGGAAACGCTCAAACAAGTCACCGATGAAGCTTTTTTTATTCCGGGCGTAGATCGCTCGGCGCTTAAATCGATATGGACGCCCAACGTACGTTGGACCGAAGTCACCGAGGAGGGCTTTGAAGGCGGGCCGGTTATTTCGCCTGAATATGATGGAAGCGCCGCCAGTCTGAATCAGCTGCGCACTAACGTGCTGCGCTCAGGGCAGGTGGGTATTCTGGTGGCGAACGATTTTAAATCCGCCATTATCCAGATGCCGCTGTTTGATATAGATCCCTCCACCGGTGAAAAACTTAACTATCAAGCCTTCTCCGGCAAGGTGGAAGAATTAATCCGCCAGAAGTATGAAAACGAAGATATTCGTATCCGCATTACCGGCTTTGCCAAAATCATCGGTGATCTGATTGATGGCGCTAAATCGGTCGCGCTCTTCTTCGCCATTGCTATCGGCATCACGCTGGTATTGTTATATCTCTACTCTGGTAGTGTGACCGGTACGCTGATCCCGATCGGCTGCTCGCTGGTGGCCGTTGTCTGGCAGATGGGTTTATTAAAAACTCTCGGTTATGGTCTCGATCCTTACTCCATGCTGGTGCCTTTTCTGGTATTTGCCATTGGTGTGAGTCATGGCGTACAGGTGGTGAATACGATTCGCCTGGAACAGTCAGAAGGCGCTGATCCGTGGTTAGCCGCCCGCCGTGCTTTTCGTGCGATCTATATTCCTGGCTTAACCGCGTTATTGTCAGATGGCTTAGGTTTTGTCACCTTAATGGTGATCGACATCCAGGTGATACAGGATTTAGCGGTAGCGGCCTCCGTGGGCGTCGCGGTGATCATTTTAACAAACCTGTTGTTACTGCCATTGCTGATGTCTTATGTGGGCGTGGGTGAAAAAGCGATCGCTAAAATGCATGCCAGCCAGAATAAAGCCAGCTCCCGTTGGGAAGTGCTCACCGTGTTTGCAAAACCGCGGGGTGCTGCTATTGCGGTGACCTTTGCGTTGCTTGCCTTGGGTGCAGGCATCTACGCAAGCCAGAATCTGAAAATCGGCGATCTGGATAAAGGTGCGCCGGAGCTGCGGGCTGATTCACGTTACAACCTCGATAATGCTTTTGTAACGGATCATTATTCCACCTCCAGCGACATCTTTGTCGTGATGGCTACTACGGCAAGGGATAAATGTACCAGTTTCGCAACGTTGTCGATGGTGGATAACCTCCAACAGTTCTTAACCAATGTGCCGGGTATTCAAAACAGTGTGTCACTGGTGGATGTCTCTAAACGGGTCACCTCAGGGCTGAATGAAGGTAACCTGAAGTGGCGCAGTGTCAGCCGTAATCAGTATGTGATCAACGCTTCACTGGCGTATGTGCCTTCCGGCTTAATGAATGGGAGCTGCTCGCTGTTACCGGTGATTATCTTTCTCGATGATCACAAAGCAGAAACACTGGAGCGGGTCTCGGCCGCCATTGCCAGTTTTGCCGCCGAACATAACAGTGAAGAGCTGAAATTTGAAATGGCTGCCGGAAACAGCGGTTTTGAAGCAGCGACGAATGATGTTATCGGCACAGCACAATACGAGATGCTTGCCTGGGTATATGCAGTGGTGAGTATTCTCTGCTTGCTGACCTTCCGCTCGATCAAAACAGTGATCTGCATTATTGCACCGTTAGCGCTTACCTCTGTGCTGTGTCAGGCGTTGATGGCGTACCTGGGTATTGGCGTTAAAGTTGCCACCTTGCCGGTTATCGCCTTAGGTGTCGGTATCGGTGTGGATTATGGCATCTATATCTATTCACGTTTGAGTACCTATCTATTGGAAGGTAAGCCTTTGCCGGAAGCCTATCTTGCCACATTGAAAACTACCGGCTCCTCAGTTGCGTTTACCGGACTGACGCTGGCCATAGGCGTGGTCCTGTGGCTATTTTCACCGATTAAATTCCAGGCCGATATGGGCGTGTTGCTTACCTTTATGTTCCTCTGGAATATGTTGGGAGCACTCATTTTGCTACCCGCGTTAGCTTGCTTACTGCGCAAACGGGAAGTGGTTCAGACCGAGGAGAGTTCGCATGTTTAATAAAAAGGTGTTGGTGGCGCTGGATGCCAGTGACTCAGCAGAAATGGCGATTAAGCGAGGTGTGTTAATCGCCGATCGGATGGCATGCGAACTGGAGATTCTCTGGTTATTTTTACCCTTGCCGGACCACCCGTTAAAACGCTTAGTTGCGGCGCTGGAGGCTGATGGGCTCAAGATTAAAGAGCACTACCAGGAGGAAAAAACCTTATTGCAGGATGTATTAACGCGTTGGCAAGAACGTCATTTCTCACTACTGGTTAAAAGCTGTGAAGCAACCCATAAAGGCCTGATGGCACCGCTGGATTGGCAGCTGCTGCGCCAAACGCCCTGCCCGGTGTTACTGGTAAAAAGGGACAGCCTGTGGGAAGGCGGCAAGATCATAGCGGCGGTAGATCCGCTTTCGCGTAAAAAAAGTTGCATACAGCTCAATCAAGGCGTTTTGATGATGGCCGAATTTGTCAGCAGAGAAGCTAAAGCTGAACTGCAGGTGGTGGTTTCATATGCACCGCCGATGTTAGGTGCCGAGCCCGTCAATCAATCCGCCAGCCTCTCGGAAGAAAGAGCAGCCAGCGCCGCAAAATCACTGCTTAGCAGCATGCAACTTAAACCCTCCGCCTATCATCTGGGAGAAGGTCCGCCAGAATACTGGATTCCCAAAGTAGCCGAAGATCAACACGCCGCGCTGGTGGTGATCGGCACACATGGGCGCGATGGTATTAAAGGTGCATTACTCGGTAATACAGCCGAACGCATCCTTGATCGTCTTAGCTGTGATGTGCTGGTATTGCGTGCGGGGTTATCCGTGGATATTGATAAAAGTTTGTAGCCCGCCAAAGAATCTCTACAATAGCGGCAAGCTCCTGAACACCTAAATAAACAGGGAGCACTAAGGAGCTTGTATGCGTTTGAAAATGATCACACTTACTTTATTAGCACTGGCTGTATCCGCTTGTTCAATTATTCCTGATCTGCCGGGGCCTATAGGTATTCCGGGTTTATAAGCCAGAGGTTGCCGCCGCATTTTTGTTAGCCGCTGCACTCTAAAGAAGACAGTCTGAGGAAATTGAGGTCAGAAATTGGGGTCAAGGAAATTGGGGTCAGATCACAATTGTTTCTAATATATGCGTTCGTGGAAATTGGGGTCAGATCACAATTGTTTCTAATATATGCGTTCGTCACGATAAAATTTTTTGTGAGAACCTAAAGCGTATAGTTCAAGGAAAACGGTTCCGTCTTTAAAAATCGGATAAATCGGAGTCAGATCACAATTATTCGTAAATCATCACTCGCACGAAAATGGAATTTGAATGA
>NZ_JBFIIH010000028.1:0-36061 GCF_041601355.1 Neptunomonas sp. | reverse complement strand
GCAGCGCATTGGCTTTGGCATCACCCAGATCATTTACCGCCACGATAGACAGATGCTCGCGGTGCTGGCCTTCATACAGAGCGCGCATGATATTTCTGCCAATACGTCCGTAACCGTTAATCGCAATTCTAATAGCCATATCAATACTCCTTATACGGGCCTCTATTCTTTGGCCTATATACTGTGGCCCCTGTAGTGGCCTTAAAACATGTTGCTTTTCTCAAGCATAGGCCAGAACAGGTGGGTGCGTAAATAGGCAAGATAAAAGAATAAATCCCATATTATTAATCAGTTACTTCGCATAAATCGGTTACTATGTAGCTATGATGTGGCCACTGTATGGACTCACATGATATCTGGCTGTAAAAACTTAATGATTCGATAATGTGGGTGGAGGCTATGTCTGAAGAAGAGTCTGTAAACGTGTCTGAGAAAGAGCCGCATAAAAAGCATGGTCATCAGGGCGGCAAAAAGCCTGGAAAAAAGACTGACGAGATAGAGGCACCAACAAAAGCAGAGATAGCCTTACTGCAGCCCTTTGCCGGGTTGACGTTAGCGCAGATCAGAGTGCCAGCAACACCAGAAGAGTTTGAGGAAGCAACCGCAAACTTGATGAGTTGCCGGTTTATCGGCTTTGATACAGAATCCCGCCCGACCTTCCAGAAAGGGGAGGCATCCGCCGGTCCGCATATCGTGCAGCTAACAACGCTCGGGCACGCCTATATTTTCCAGCTGTTTCGGGAAGAAAGTCATCGTTTCATTGCTGAAATAATTGAATCAACTCATGTGATAAAAGTGGGGTTTGGGCTTCAGTCGGATAAAAGCCATCTGCGTCGTAAGCTGGGAATAAAACCGAAAGCCATTCTTGATATGGACAAGGTGTTCAGGCAACAGGGTTATCGGAAAGAGTTAGGTGTCAAAGCGGCGGTGGCGATTCTTTTTCAGCAGAAATTTCAAAAATCCAAATCGGCAACTATGTCGAATTGGTCGGCAAAGATATTAAAAGATAATCAGCTGTTATATGCAGCCAATGATGCCTATGCGGCATTAAAAGTGCTCAGCGTTATGCATATAGATGAATCAGAGCTGCCGATTACAGATCTACCGATGACAGAGCAGTCGATTAAAGATGCCGCTATTACTGCTAAGTAGGTACAAAAGGGTGTCCCGGTAGCAAATCATTCAGTGATTTATAGACGAAACGCAGATATGATACGTATCAAACAATACGTATTGTGTATTATTTATGCCAAAAAAATCAGATACCCGAGAAAAAGTCTTTGATGCCGCCGACAGCCTGCTACAAGAGGGCATTCGGCCAACACAGCAAAATATCAGAGATCGCATAGGCAGCGGCAGCATTACCACTATCAATTCTGCACTGAATGGCTGGTGGCTGTCGTTATCCGACAGAATTAACCGCAAAGATCAGCATCCGGAGCTCCCTGATCCTGTTATCAGCGCGGCTAATCAACTCTGGGATCAGGCACTTGCTTATGCGCATCACTCTTTGCAAAAGGAGCGCGCAGAGGTTGAGTCCATATTACTCAACCGCAAAGAGACAAACGCTGCCCAACTGGAGCAGCTAAGAGCAACGGTCGATCAGTTGCAGCAACAAAATGCCCAACTGCGGAACAGCAGTGATGAGCTGAACGAACAACGCCTGGAGCTGCAGCAAAAGCTGCTTTCCTACGAAACATCAATGATTCGCCTTTCATCAGAGCGTGATGAAATAAATCGCGAAAATAAACAACTTAAAATAATTCAGCGCAATAATGTTGCTACACAAGCAATCGATTCTCCTGCACATAGCAATGAGCTGTTTGAAGCCCGCGTTGAATTAAAAGTTAATTCGATAAAAATCAATAATTTAGAAGATACTCTTAAGTCAAAAGAAGAAGAGTGTAAAGCGCTTAAAGAAGCGCTTTTGTTACAAGAAAAAACAGCCATGCAGCAACAGCACCGTCTGGAACTGGTCGTGGCACAGCAAGATGCACGTTACGACGACGCACTAAAAGCATTAACTGATTGCAAAACAGAGCTATCTCTGGCAAAAAAGTAAGTGTTAATAATCAAATCCTTATATAGACATGTTCACCGAATATAAATTTCAGGAAAGCGCATGGATACTGATTTACTGCTAGAAGCTGACAGCGAAACTATCAGAGCAACGCTGTTGTCATGTTCTGAAGGCGATGCTGTTAATTGTCTATCTGAAGAGGTATTCGCGCAGGCCAAGCTATTACTGGTCAAAGAGAAAATTACCGGTGTCTGCATCCAGCTATTAGGGGACGATGGTTACGTTATCCGTCAGGTAACCGGCAAGCGCCGCAACGAACTGGGTACCGGTGAGTTTAATGATCGTCAGCTTGCCGTGATTAAAGCACTCGAAAAAGTCCTCAGACATTGCAAACAAGAGGGCGTTAAACTAGTGGGCTACAGCGATGAACTGGTTGCCTATCCAGCCGGTTGCAAAGATCACAACCAGGCATCGGTTTATGCCCTCGATATCGACAGCAGCGACGCCTATATCGGAGCAGATTCCAATTCCGAATTGATAGGGATTTAATCAATGCCCATATTAAAATCCCCATATGCTAAGATTAGTGTTTGCTTACTAACCCCCAAAAACTCGTAACGGTCTTTATGAAAACAGCAAAGGTTTTACTCGTTGATGATCATGATATTGTGCGCGCAGGATTCAAGCAATTGCTTGATTCGCATCCGCAAATTGAAATCATCGCCCAGGCAAATAACAGCCATGAAGCCTTTCAAGTATATAAGAAGACTCATCCCGATGTAGTCATTATGGATCTATCCATGCCCGCCGATTCTGAATCGCTGGATAGCAATGGCGCACAGGGTGGCATCGAAGCCATTCAGCGGATTCTTCAGTATGACTCAAACGCTAAAGTTATTGTGCTTACGGTCTGGGAATCAAATCCTTATCCTAAAAACCTGGTCAAGCTGGGCGTTAAGGGTTATCTGACAAAGCGCTGTGCCCCTGAGGAACTGGTACAGGCAGTTTTGGCTGTATATCTTGGCGGTAATCACTTTTCCGAAAGCATTAAAGCCATTATCAATGACGGCGATGCCGTTGAGGACAACCCGGTAAATCTGCTGACTAAGCGCGAGATAGAGATTTTTACGCTACTGGCAGAAGGGCAGACAGCCACACAAATTGCTGACTCAATTTTTCTCAGCCATAAAACTGTTCATGCACATCGCGCCAATATCATGCGCAAGCTATCACTGAGCAATAATTCCGATATTGTGCACCTTGCAATAAGACACGGCGTGGTAAAGCCTTGAATAACACAACAGAAAGCAACCCTCTGGTTGACGCTGAATTCTTTTGGTACAGCCTGATAGAGGGCGATCAAATCGTACTTGATGCTGATTATTTTGAAGATGGCATCAAAGTCCTGCATAAAAATAAGGCATATGAAGTGCTCGCAAAAACTGAGCAAAGCATCAGTAATATTGCCTTTATCGTCCAGTCCGACATTACCGGGCAGCTTATCAGTGTCCATCCTTTTCTGGTCGAAAATTACCTGATCAGTCCGGTAAAATATCGCCACAACTAGCATTACATATAGGAAGCAAGATGATAACAATCTACGGTAGCCCTAAGTCCAGTGCAGGTCGTTGTTTCTGGTGCCTGGAAGAAGCGGGTGTTACTTATCAAACAAAAAGCATCGATTTTCGTGCAGGTGAACACAAGTCAGAAGCGTTTTTAAAAATCAATCGTAACGGCAAAGTACCCGCCTTGGTTGATGGTGATTTTAGCATTTGGGAATCACTGGCTATCAATAACTATATAGCGGATGCTTACAAACCAGAGCTGCTGGGCACGACAGCTCAGGAGCGTGGTTTAATCAGCCAGTGGAGTATTTGGTCGGTCGCGGATCTTCAGGTACCGATGATTGATGCATTTATCCAGTTGGTTTTTGTACCAGAACCTCATCGCAACGCTGGCATCATCGCTAAAGCATTTGAAAAGCTCCCCGTTATGCTTAGTACGCTTGAAGAAGAGCTGGAAGGAAAAGAGTTTCTGGTTGCTGACAGATTCACGTTGGCCGACCTGAATGTATCGTTCGTTGTAGGTATTTGTGATGACATCAAGTTTGATCTTGCCGAATACAAAAATATCAACCAATGGCGCAGCCACCTTGCGAATCGGGATGGGGCAAAACGCTATAAAGCCTTATGTGCTTAAGGAATCGGGTAAAGGTAAGGTTGCTGTTTAAGCCTTAGTTGACAATGCTGTTTTTATATAGCCACGATTAAAAGCAATACAATATTAACAAGGCTCGCCAGCAATGTCGGGCCTTTTTGCTATCAGGTATCACCCTTTAATTATCCGGAATCACCTGTTTATTATCTGAAAACCCCTGGCATTATTTCTCATTTGCAGAATCATTAAAGCGCAGGCTCGGTATGTTGGCCTGGCTGATGATAATCAACACAAGACCGGCAGTAAAAAAGAAAAAGGCAGACGCCATATAGCTTGCAGAAATCACATCCTCCATCCCCAGCTCTCGTGCTTTAATAACAAGCATGACAAGACAGAGCACGCAGAGAAACTGGCTGATAACACCCATCACCAAAGAGGTTTTTTGTAGAAGGCTTTTGCTTTTGATGGAACTGTTATTCATGGAGCGGTTCTTCATGGAACTGTTCTTCATAGAGCTGTTTTTCATATAAGTCTCGCTGCTTATCTGTCGATAGATAAATAGATTGATAGTTAAATTATTGATAGTTAAATTGATAGGACGTTGATCATATCACCTCAAGGCAAGACGTGCTGTTAAATACATTTCACTGTATATGCATTGTTTCTGTTTTAATTGTCAGCCGATAACCATTCAAAGGGAATGAAAGGGTGTAATGAAGTGTAATGGAGACCGTGATGATTCAGTATAATCTCACGCTGTTGAGCAATAGCTGAGGCATATGAGTATGAATATAAACAAATATAGTTTTCTGGATGATTATAGTGAAGGCTGTCATCCCGCTATTTTACAGGCACTGACTAAAACAAACTTAGTACAGCAAACCGCCTACGGTGAAGATGAATACTCAGTTGAAGCAAGATCGTTAATCAAGGCACAGCTCGGCAATATGGACTCATCGGTTTTTTTTGTTGCCGGAGGCACCCTTGCCAATATTATTATCATATCCAGCTGCCTGCGGCCGCATGAAGCGGTGATAGCAGCCAGCAGCGGCCATATTGTCGTCCGCGAAACCGGTGCAATTGAGGCAACGGGACACAAGATCATCACAGTTCCGCCAGAAGACGGCAAGCTAACCCCTAATGGCATTCAGCAGGCACTGGAGTCGAATGCGCATTTCCCCCACATGGCGAAACCCCGTTTGGTATACATCTCTAACTCAACGGAAATAGGTACGCTTTATTCGAAAGCCGAATTAGTGGCGCTGTCAAAAATGTGTAAAGCTAATCATTTGCTACTCCTGCTTGATGGAGCACGTTTGGGGGCTGCATTATCCGCTGCCAAAAATGACCTGACCCTGAAAGATATCGCTGAATTAACCGATGTTTTTTGGCTAGGCGGCACCAAGGCAGGAGCCTTGTTGGGTGAAGCTATCATTATCAATAACCCCTCCCTTGCAGAAGATTTTGCATTCCACATCAAACAAAGAGGGGCGCTTCTCGCCAAAGGGCGGTTATTAGGTATTCAGTTCGTTGAGCTATTTAAAGCGGCACCTTTTAAAGCAGCGCTCTATTTTGAAGCGACAAAGTTTGCTAACGACATGGCACAAAAATTATCATCGGCAATAGAGGAATGTAATTACCCGCTATGGGCACAAACCGAGACAAACCAGATCTTTCCGCTACTTCCCAACCCACTGATTGAAAGCTTACAAGAGCAGTTTGATTTCTATATCTGGCAAAAAGTAGATAGCAGCCACTCTGTGATTCGCTTAGTGACATCCTGGGCAACAGATGAAAATAAAATTGACCAGTTTATTGATTGCCTAAGAAGATCAGTAGCATAACCAAAGAGACTCTTACAAGATCATCACTCTATCCTGGCATCGCTAACGCTTCTGGATTCAATTGGCGAGAGGCTGTAGTTGCAGGATGACAAGCTGAAGGTATTGCTTCCCCGGTACTCAGAGTAGGTTATTATATTTCAAAGTTTTTACCCAATCAGACCTAAAAACACCCAAGCAAATTAAATCACAGGGTTAAAGCACGGAATTAAAAACAAGGGTTAAAAACAAGGATTAAAAACAAGGGGTTTAGAAAAAAAGTTAAAACACTGCCCTATAGAACTGAGAAGGAATGAACCGATGCGCGCTACACCCTCAAAGGGTAACTGGTTGAAAAAGCTCATCGCTCTGGCAGGTTTACTGGCACTCGTATACCTGCTGGCAGGAAACCTGTTTTTGAACGTGCCGTATATACAACAGAAGCTGAGCAGTGATCCTGATCATTTTAAAATTGAATGGTCTTCGGGGTGGACTTTTTGGCCGGGGCATCTGCAGGTTACTAATCTGAAGATAGAGGTACAGAAACAGGAAAGGCAGTGGTCACTTCTGATATCCCGAGGTGAATTTGACCTGACGCTATGGCGACTATTTTCCCGCACAATACAACTGCAGAGTGCAACAGTCTCAGGTCTTGCGGTAACGCTGAACTCAAACATGACAGGGAGTCCGGGTACGACTGCCAGTCGAAACTCAGCGGCGGCGGCCCCGCCTGAACCTCTGAATCCTGTTGAGAAGATCAACACTGCGCCTGCTGTTGAACAAAACGAACCAACGGCAGGGTGGGCTTTGTCAATAGATCGTGCCGACATTGCTGATATCGATCAGATCAAATTTGATGACTATACTTTTACCGGGCGTGGAGGGTTGCAACTCAACAAGCTGACATTCGGTAAAGACGGCGCGCAGGCTTTGGAGAGAGGAGCGCTACACATGGAGTCCGGCATCCTGATGTCCGGTTCGCAGTCTATCGGTACCTCTTTGGAGAGTGATATCGAATTACAGCTTGAGCGTTTTGTGCCGGGGGAACAGGACGGCCCGACAATCGCTGAGCTTGTCTCCGGCCACATCGGCCTGAGCGGTGACCTTACCTCATTTGCTATCATCAACCGTTATTTAAGTGATAGTGGATGGTTGACGCTTAAGGGAAGGGGTTCGCTCAACGCCAACCTCCTGATTGAACAGGGACAGTTAATAGAAGGCAGTGAGCTTTTCATCGACTCACCTGATCTGGCGGTTGAACTGGATGAAAAAAACAATTCCGCTTCAAATGACCGCTACAGTATCCGCGGAGCGGGCACGGTGAAGGGGGATGTCAGCTCAAGGTCCGGTGACACCAAGACAGAATTGCAGGTGGAACTGAAAAATATTTCTATGGTGACAGAACCGCAGGAGCAGCTTTTCTTAAAAGGTGAGGCCTTTCACCTGCTTCTCAGCGGTTCGCCTGTTAACTTCAGTGAGAAGCCGGCGGAACCTGTGGTACGAATGCAGTGGCATGAAGCGGTCATGCCGGATATCTCCGTGTTGAATCTTTACCTCCCGGGCGAAATGCCGTTTAGCATGCACTCGGGCCGCGCACGTCTGAACGGTTATCTTGACTACGCTGACCGTATTATTTCCGGCATGTTTGAACTGACCGGAGAGGATGTCAGTGGTGAAGTTCTTAACCAATCAATAATAGGCAGTCTCGGACTTGAGCTGCATCTGAAACAGGCTGACATCACCAACCGCCAACTCGACCTCTCTGGCACACGTCTTGAGCTGCAAACGGCTCCCCCTGTTAAGGCGATTGCCGGTCAGCCTGACCAGTTTGATCATTCTAATCTATCTGATAAGAGTGCTTTACGCACAGAGCTGACAATTATAGAGGGCAGACTTACATCGGCGCTACCGTTGAATGAACTCAAGGGTTTTAAGGGAAGACCGCCGCTCAGCGGCATTATTCAGCTGGAAGGGAAGGTCGCCAATATCGATTTCCTCAGCGATTTTCTCGCTGACCGAACGGCACTTAAATTCGGTGGCGAAGGCGTTGTCCGTACTGATCTGCGTGTGCATGACGGGCTGCTTACTCCGGGAAGCACTCTGAAGGTCGAGTCAGACAGGCTGTTCAGTAGTTTTTCAGGATTTACAGCCAGTGGTGCCGGTCATGTTGTGGTTGAGCTTCAGCAGTCAGCGAAAGACGAGGAAGTTCTTCTGCAAATGGATCTGCGGGATATGAAATTGCATCAGGTGAAAGATGGCAGGCTGCTACTGCAGGGCAAGGGTTTTCAGTTAACGGCAAGTAGCCCGCCGGTCGATATCCGCAACCGGCATGAATTGGTAAAACTTGAAGCCAAGTGGCAGGGTGCACTGATGCCCAAACTGGATATGCTCAACAGATATCTGCCGGAAAATCCGCCATTCCGCCTGACTTCAGGCTCCGCCCGCACGAACGGCCAGATTGCATTTGACGGCAGGCATTTTTCCGGCGACATTCACCTGGCTGGGAAGAATGTTACGGGTATGTTGCTCAAACAAGCTGTAAGCGGAAAGCTTGAACTGGATCTGTCGATCAAACATTTCGAGCCAAAGAGCCGTTCCCTCGATATTTCCGGAAGCCGCATCCTGATGCAGGCAGTTTCCGCCACCAATAAAACAAAACCTTTAGAAACACGTATAAGCATCGGTGAGGCAAAATTGAAGATGGGTCCCGACTCCCGTCAGACAAATCAACCGCATGCGCGGCCTCCGTTGAGCGGAGTGATCAGGCTTGAAGGAACAGTAGCGAATATCGATTTCATCAACAGTTTTCTGAATAACTCCCAGGGATTGAAATTTTCCGGAAATGGCCGGATGAGTGCTGATATGCGGTTTCTTGACGGGAAGATCTCTCCCGGCACCAGGTTACAGGTTGCCTCGAAAAATCTGGCCAGCAGGTTTCTTGATTTTGAGGCGAATGGATCGGGAATGCTCAGCGCGCGAATCGAAGGAGAAGCAAATGCACCTGCGGCAAAGCTCGAGAGCTTTATAAAGTCATTCACACTGCGCAGGCTCGGTGAAACCGCCTCATACGTCAATGGCAGTGATTTTCAGATAACCACAGTGGGCAGGAATTTTGACACGATTAAAGGGCTGCAGGATCTGGATACATCGGTGAGATTAGGCGCTGCCAAAATTCCGGATATTACTGTCTATAACAGCTATCTGCCTGAAAATGCAGGTATCTCAATTGTTTCCGGCAAGGGTGAGGTTAGCGGAGAGTTGCGCCTCAAGGGTGCCTCAGGCAGCGGCCATCTCGACATGTTGGCCGAGGGAGTTGAAGTCAATGTCAGAGACCAAACAATCAGGGGTGACCTTAGTATCAACACCCGCCTCGCAGACGGAGATCTGCAGAAGATGATCTTTGATGTTTCAGGCACCAGGCTGAGAATAGAAAACGGCTATCTTCTCAGCAGCAACGATACGCAGGCCGAGGAATGGTGGGGGCAGCTCGATATCAAACATGGCCGCATGACCTGGAAGCGTCCTCTGCTTCTGGATGCCGCACTGAACCTGCATCTGAGTGACAGCGGCTTGCTTGTACATCTGTTCGCGAAGCAGAACAAACAGTGGCTGAACGATCTGCTTACGATTAAAAACGTGACCGGCGAAACCACGGTGTTACTCAACGGAGATTCCATTCTGCTCAGAAAGGTCCGTATTGCAGGTGAACAATTACTGGTGCTGGCCGACGTGCATCTGAGCGATAAAAAGATACGCGGCGCAATGTATGCCAAATACGGGATTCTGCGGATGGGAATCGAACTTGAAGACGAGAATCGTACGGTGAAATTACTCAAGCCGCGTCAATGGTACGACAATTTTTCTACTAATTTCGGGGACAGTTTACTTAATTCCTATCCCCGGAATTCAGATCAATAGATTGGGCTAAGCAAATAAGAAGCGAGTAATCAGTTGCCTCTGGCTGAACCGAAGTGAGTTATAATAAGGTCTTGAGCGTTGAGAACCGCAGCGTGTTGCCACCTAACCCAGTATCAAGCGCAGCTTCCCGTTAGATGGTGGAACGCCCGATTCCAACTAGCATTATATCTCACAAGTCATTGCCACTTTTGAGGATGAACTAATGGAAACTAAAATTGACGAGATAGCCGACGGTATCTTCCGTCTTTCAACGTTTACGCCTGATTTGCCGCCTGATGGGTTCACATTTAATCAATACCTCATCAAGGCAGAACAACCATTATTGTTTCATTGCGGAGGGCGTGGGCTTTTCCCTTTGGTTTCTGCAGCAGCAGGAAAAGTTCTCCCACTGAATACAATCCGCTGGATCTCATTTGGTCACGTAGAATCAGACGAGTGCGGCTCTATGAATCAATGGTTGAGCGTTGCACCCCAGGCAGAGATAGTACATGGTGCAGTCGCGTGCATGGTTTCACTCAATGATCTCGCCGATCGTGCACCTAGGGTATTGGCGAATAACGAAGTTTTAGACTTGGGCGGAAAGCGAGTGCGCTATATTGACACCCCGCATGTCCCTCACGCGTGGGAATCTGGTCTCATATTCGAGGAAACGACTAAAACACTTTTTACCGGCGATTTATTCACGCAAATGGGACGCGGCCCCGCTATATCTGATCAGAGTATCGTTAAAGCCGCAATCATGGCAGAGGATGCATTTCACGCTATGGCGCTTACGCCTGATACCGCACCGACGATACGTAGGTTAAAGGATCTGGGCGCGGAGAATCTGGCGGTAATGCATGGTTCGTGCTTCAGAGGAGGCTGTGGAGCCGAACTTGAAGCACTGGCTGCGTATGCCTCAAAAGCGTTAAAGGCAGCGCTGAGTAACGCAGATTAGTGTGCGCGAGTTCCGGGGACAGTTTACTTAATTCCTCAGTGCTGCTGTGGCGAGTTCCGGGGACAGTTTACTTAATTCCTCAGTGCTGCTGTGGTTCTTAAATACTATCCCCGGCATATTAACTAACGCGTCAACCGCCGCCAGGAAACCTTTTTGATAGGTGATGATTATGAGACTTACATTCCTCTGTTGAGCAGTGCTAAAGACTCGGCAGGCATATCTGTATGGACTTATTATCTGATGCTCAATCACCTACATCTGTTAGTCATTCCCGTACACAAAGATAACCTGGTGGTGTTCCTTAGACACTAATTCCAGGGGAGGTAGCGTGGCTATTTTTGCCTGGAACCATTCCATTCCTTTGTGATGGATGAAACCTATTTATTGGCTCCTGCTAGATATGTTGAACTAACTCCTGTTTAGACTCGACATGGTCAGATGCTGAATTAAGTAAACTGTCCCCGGAATTGTAAATTACCGGAATTGTAAACTGTCCCCGGAATTCGAATTAAGTAAACTGTCCCCGGAATTACTGCTGTATCCAAAAGGTTAGGCAAGGTTCTTATTTTCTTATAATGTAAATTGTTGTAAAATTACCGATTAATTTTCTTTTGATATAAGGTAAAACGCTTTGCTGATTACGCCGCCATAGCGTCCCTCTTTCAAAAAGTCACCGGCCTTTCCGTGATACTGGTATATCGTAGCCACGCTGGGTTCGCTTCAACTAACAATCATCAATAAACAAACGCAGATTCTGTAGTGATAGTTGGACCAGACCAACTGTCCTTAGCCGAATGTAGTGTTGTTTCTAAACATATGACAAGGTTTTCTATGCTTGAAAAAATGAAACTAGACTGGCTCTCTAACGTACGGGGAGACCTGCTTGCAGGTATTGTTGTTGCGTTAGCCTTAATCCCTGAAGCCATTGCATTTTCTATAATTGCCGGGGTTGACCCTAAAGTAGGTTTATACGCTTCGTTCTGTATTGCAGTCATCATCGCGATAGTAGGCGGGCGGCCAGGTATGATTTCGGCAGCGACAGGTGCTATGGCTCTGCTCATGGTTACGTTGGTGAAGGATCATGGCCTTGAGTACCTCCTTGCTGCAACCTTGTTAACCGGTGTTTTTCAAATTATTGCGGGTTATTTAAAACTCGGTAGCTTAATGCGCTTTGTTTCCCGCTCTGTTGTGACAGGGTTTGTGAATGCACTGGCAATTCTTATCTTTATGGCTCAGTTACCAGAGCTAACTAATGTGACATGGCATGTGTATGCCATGACTGCAGCAGGGCTGGGTATTATTTACCTGTTTCCTTATTTGCCGGTCATTGGTAAAACGATCCCGTCTCCTCTGGTGTGTATTGTGGTATTGACGGGCGTTGCCATGTCGATGGGGCTCGACATTCGTAATGTTGGCGATATGGGAGAGTTACCGGATACCTTGCCTATCTTTTTATGGCCTGATGTACCGTTGAATATCGATACCTTATTGATTATTCTGCCTTATTCCGTAGGCCTTGCTGTGGTTGGTTTGCTGGAGTCTATGATGACGGCCACTATCGTTGATGACTTAACCGACACCACGAGTGATAAAAACCGTGAGTGCAAAGGACAAGGGATCGCGAATATTGGTGCAGGTTTAATGGGAGGCATGGCAGGTTGTGCGATGATTGGCCAATCTATTATTAATGTGAAGTCAGGTGGTAGAGGGCGGTTATCCACCTTCGTAGCCGGCACATTGTTGATCATTATGGTTGTATTTATGGATGAATGGATCAAGCAAATCCCGATGGCCGCACTGGTCGCTGTAATGATTATGGTGTCAATCGGTACTTTTTCCTGGAGTTCTATTACCGATCTGAAGAAACATCCTCTATCAACCAATATCGTTATGATCTCGACGGTTATCGTCGTGGTGGCAACGCATAACCTGGCGATTGGCGTTTTGGTGGGTGTACTCTTGGCTACCTTGTTCTTTGCACACAAAATTGGCCGGTTTATGATTGTAAAATCTGAGCAGTCAACTGAGGACGTACGTATCTACCAAGTGGTTGGTCAGGTATTCTTTGCCTCATCTGAGGAATTTATCGAATCATTTGACTTCAAAGAAGTGGTTGATAAAGTCGTCATAGATCTGACGCTTGCCCATTTTTGGGATATAACTGCGGTATATTCTCTTGATAAAGTTGTAATTAAGTTCAAGCGGGAAGGTGCAGAGGTAGAAGTTATCGGCATGAGCGAAGCGACCGAAACGATAGTCGATAAATTTGGTGTCCACAACGATCCCAAAGAAGTTGAAAAACTGATGGCAGGTCACTAAGGAGATAACCATGAATAAGATTATTACATGTGTGGATGGTTCAGCGTATTCCGATGCGGTTTGTCGTGCAGGTATTTGGGCAGCGAAGAAGCTTAATAAATCTATCTTGTTTTTGCATGCGATTGAAAAGCAGAACACTGCCCCTGCAGAGGACTTAAGCGGGGCTATCGGACTGGGGGCTCGCTCGTCTTTACTAAAAGAGATGGCTTCACTGGATGAGCAAAAAAGCAAACTAGCATTGGAATTAGGAAAAGAAATGCTAGCGCATGCTGTTCAGTTAGCGAATCAGAATAGCTGTGAGTTGGTTGAAAAGACACAGCGCCATAGTGATATTTCAGAAGCAATATGTGATCTTGAATCCGATGCACGTTTAGTCGTGATTGGTCGTTCAGGAGAAGGCAATAAGCCAGATTTCAAAGCACTTGGCTCGCATATAGAGCAAATAATTCGTCAAGTTCATACGCCGGTTCTTATCGCTAATAAGGGTTTTACTGAGCCTGCAAGCTTTATGTTAGCCTATGACGGACGTGAAACGGCAGACAAGGCCGTTAAGCGCATCATTGATGGTGGATTGCTGCATAATCTGACCTGCCATCTGGTAACGGTAAAAAATAGTCAACGCGAATTGATGGATAAATTCAGGCAGACTGAAAAGTTACTGATTGAAAATGGCTATGATGTGAAGGCCAGCTTTTTGGAAGGTAACATTTTTAGTTCATTAATGGATTACAAAACTAAAAATCAGGTCGACATGCTGGTGATGGGAGCCTTTTCTCATTCTAAGCTTGCTCATGCATTTTTGGGTAGTAACACGCTCAAAATGATTGAGAATACTGATTCGCCACTGTTGATTTTACGTTAGATATTTTTCTGGCAGCCAGCACTTCTTAATCACTAAGAAGTGCTGGCTCGCTGTAATGTTGTCGCCCGGCTTACATATCAAAAGGCTTACTCATCGCAGACGTGATGAGCTAAGCGGTTGATACGGGATTTCCGTTATCGTACAGGAAGTTGGAATCAGCCGATGTGGCCTCGACATTGATAGACGTCATAGTGGCCTCACCGACAATATTGGCAAATGAAGTGTCCGCTGCATCGCGTCCAATTCCAATCCTGACAAGCCCACTTACCGGCGCCATTCGGGTTGCATCAAAAAGATACCAGCGGTCCTCTAAATACACTTCAAAAAATCCATGGAAGTCAGGCGGCTCTAATCCAACGGCATAGCCCGAAACATAACGAGCAGGAATGCCTAACGCGCGACACAGTGCGATGCTGACATGAGCAAAATCCCGACAAACGCCGGCACGCTGAATCAGCACATCACAAGCACTGGAAGACGCATCGGTACTACCCGCAACGTAATCAATATGCGCATTTACCCAGTTACAAATCTCATCAACGCGGGAATAACCCCTTTGAAGCTGACCGAACTCTTTCCAGGCAAAGCGTCCGAGACGGTCAGATTCGCAGTAACGACTCGGGTTTAAAAAAGGCAGTATCGATGTAGGTAACTCTTTATAATCAACCTCATTTAAATACCTGACCTGTTCGGTTTCCGGTGATAGTTGCACCGTAGCGCTGTACCTGATGTTCAATTCACATGGTTCTACTTTTAAGCGAAGGCCACGGCAACCAAAATCATTTATCTGACACCACTGAGTATCGATAGCGGGCGATATAGTGAGATTCTCTTCAATCGTTTTTTGATGATCAGTGTTGGCCGCCGCAATGCTAAAAACAAAGCTTGCGGGGGAGTCAACGGTGTAAATAAGCTCTGATGATATTTTCACAAAATGCATAATAGATGACCTGTAATGACTGATGATGGTCGTGGCGATCAATACGTACTGCTTCAATTCTACACGTATGAGTCTAATCGTTTCTGTTTTACTCAGATTCTCAAGTGAATGAGGTGCTTCCGGATCTTTCCACATAGTCAGAGGAAGTTTTAACGGCGTATCTAGTTTACGGGTATCGAACACAATGTTGCCACCAATATCACGATCAATAAATTCACCAGCCGATTGAATATATAAAACACTCGGCCAATTATGGGAGTATTCCCGACTATCTATTACCTACTCTAATTGGTTTTCGGCCTAACCTCCATATCGGCCAAACTCATAAAGCTTGCTGATGTATAGAAGCGATGCATGTTTCTTTCGGCGGGAATGCGCCGTTAGAGGCTGGCTTTAAAGACATTGTTATTGAAGATGCTAAGCCTCAATAACAATGTTAAGAAGTGGCTGTGAGCTTCAAATCGCGTTTTTACGTTTGAACCACCACCATTCAAGTACGCCGATTCCCAGTAGCGCTAGCGTCACTAGAGTAAACGCGACCGAGGACTGTGTACCGGGAATGCCGCCAACGTTGATACCGAGTAAGCCGGTTAGCAATCCAAGCGGTAGAAAAATCGCGGCAATAACGGACAACTGATACATCGTATTGTTCATCTGCTCAGCAAGTCGGTTTGACAACTCCTCATAAGTCACGGCGGCGCGATCCCTTGCCGCATCCAGGTCTTCAATATAACGGGTAATCCGGTCCGCCGACTCACGCAGGTGTGCTCTGTCCTCGTCGCTCAGCCAGGAAACATGTTCGGCATAGAGTTGGGCGATGGTTTCACGCTGCGGTGCTATGAATCGCCGCAATGAGATAGATTGTCGACGCAGTGCAGACAAGCGTGAGCGTAATTCCCTGCTTTCAGCCGAAAGTACCAACTCTTCGAGCTCATCAGCGGAATCTTCAATTTCACCAACGGCACTACCAATTTTCGCCAATAAACGTGACAGTATTACATTGAGCAGTTCGCCAGGTGAGGCGGGACCGTTTCCAGCATCGAGTTGATCGGCGACTTCCTGTACCGAGTTAAGGCGTCTGTGCCGAAGCGTAAGCACACGGTCTGCCTGGATCCAGAGTCGAAGAGAAACCATGTCTTCGGGATTCGCTCCGGAGTTCAGGTTAATGCCGCGTAGAATGAGAAGGAGCGAGTCGCCAACCACCAGGCTGCGCGGCCTCGGATCGTCGGCAGTTAGCGCATCAACATACACCTCGGCGATGCCGCTTTTATTTCTCAACCAGTCGATAGAAGCCGCGTCCTTGTAGTCAAGGTGCAACCACTCTAGTTGGCTAGGATCACGCTCGTAGTTGAGGGCAGCGATAACCTGTTGCGCGCCACCACGGCGGTCTAGCGCGAGATATTGAAGTGGTTGGAATGAATTCATAGAAAATTGAGTCTCCGATGCCGAAAGGGCAGATAGTCTATTTCAGATGTTAACTAAAGTGTAGGCTAGCCTACAGTACCGATGTCAACCTGGTCGTTGCCGTGCTCATTTGGGTCATGATTTATCCCGTATACCATTTAACTGGCGAATTATATTAAGGAATATATCTCTGCCAATCGGAATTAGTTTATCTGGAAAGTCGTAATCAGGGTTATGCAATTGTGGACTTGTTTCTCCGGAACCCAAGGCAAACATCGCTCCTTCGTTAGCCGTCGCAGTGAACTGCCCGAAATCTTCCGACCATCGCATCGGTTCTTCTAAGAGTAAAAAGGGAGTTTGCGTTGTTTGACAAGCGTTTACAACAAGGTCACATCCTTGTTGAGAATTGACGCTGGCTTGAAATACATCGGCGTATTCGAATGCTATGCTGAGATTTTCCTTGTTTGCTATTAAATGGGAACAAGTCTCAGCTTGTTCTATCAGGGTTTGCATACCTTCATTCGTTTCACTACGCAGGGTCACCATCACAACAGCCTCTCCCGGTGCAGTACCAAATGCAATCTCTCCCAATTTAGCGTGGATCACGGTTAGCCAGTTTCGTCCTTGTATCTCTTGATCCGCTATCGTAGAAGGCAGCTCGCCCAGTCCCTGGATAATTTTACACATGGCGTTAGCAGGGCTTACGCCATTCTCAGGGTGCGCCGCGTGAGAGGTTTTACCTTTCAGATGAATGATCATTCCCCGCGAGGCACAATTAAACGTACCGGCTCGCACAGCGACTTTACCTAAGGCTAATCCAGGGAAATTATGTAGCGCAAAAGCATAATCGGGGTTCAGTGATGCAAAACGTACATCGTTAACCACTTGAATCGCCCCCAAGCCTGTTTCTTCTGCTGGTTGAAAACACAGAATGACACGGCCTCTTTGTGGACGATTTTTAGAAAGTTCAGCACCAAGTGATGTCACTATACTCATGTGTCCGTCGTGGCCACACTTATGAGAAACGCCTTTAACCTTTGAACGATACGCAAAGGTATTTATTTCTTCGATGGGCAGCGCATCCAGCTCACTGCGGATCAAGGTGGTTGGCCCAGACTCTGATCCATTAAATACGAAAGCAAGTCCGGTACCGCCGAGGTCGGTATAGGTTTCATCTGCTGAGAAAGTCTGAAAAACGTTTAATATGCGAGCAGCCGTTTCTTGCTCCTGATTAGAAAGTTCTGGGTTCTGATGAAGTGCTTTACGTAACGTTATTAATTCATTTAGATTTAGCATATTAAAACCAATGGGTCAGAGTAAACATATTGCCTTTAGGTAAAGAACTGTAGCATTAAGGAGATCTGACTAATAGTGAACAGTGTAGTGGATATTAAAACAACGGCATTTATTTTATATATTATTCAATAGCTTAAAATGTGAAAATTCTAATATTTAAAATTCGTATAAACAACAATTGATATAATTTAATACCTATGTTTTATTTGTATTCAGAAGGGGAGTGTGCTGAACAACCTGACTGCTGATGTCCTCTCTATATCTCCGGGAACATTTATTTAATGTGTTCTGACTTATGACAGATAGGGGGATGTAAGATGGCACGCCGAAAGTTCAGACCTAATGTAATTACCTGGCATGAAGCACAATCTGAAATTGTAATTCCCTCTAATGATCCTGTATTTAACGACAATCTGATTTTAGCAGAAGGTGACTCATGGTTTACTTTGGCAGGCATACCTACTTCTAATCTGCTGTTTTCTATGCGTTTTACGGCGTCTACTCTTATTGTGAATTGTGCTAAGCCAGGCGACACAATAGTCAACATGTCAAAGATGCTTAAAAATTCATCGTTTAAAAGCGCACTATCTGAGGAAGGGCTTCCCTGGCATTTACTGCTGATTAGTGGCGGAGGCAATGATCTTATTGACGAGGCTGAAAATATAATTCTTTCTAAAGATGAAAGGGCAGGTAGTGATATTAATAACATGGAAAGTTATTGTGATTTAGAAATATTTAATAATGTAATAGAAAATATTCAGGATAGTTATAGAAAAATAGTTAATCTAAGAGATTCACTTAATAGCCCAGCCATTGGAAAACCAATCCTGGTTCATACATATGATTATTTCGTACCACGAAACGCCCCTTCACGTTTTTTCCCATTTTCTTTATTTGGACCTTGGTTGTATCCCGTATTTTCAAAAGCAGAGATCCCGGAAGGCATTTGGATAGGGCTTTCTAAATTCCTCGTTGATAAACTAGCAGAGGGGATACTGGAATTAGCTGAAGGTAGCAATAAACTGCATAATTTCCATGTCGTAGATACCCGCGGCACTCTGGTAAAGGCAAAACTTGGCAGTGTTGGTGAGAGTAATGATTGGTTAAATGAAATTCATCCAGACGGTGATGGATATAAAAAAATTGCCAAAAAAATAGATGCAAAAATATTAGAATGAAACTATTAAAATAAATTCTTCAGATAAAACAACCCGCCTACCTTAACCCGTTCATATTTTTTATATTTAAGTGGTTAATCATATATTGGTTAAATTTTGGCATACTTATTATTATATTTTTTGTTATAGTTTTCGCTAAGGAACCCGGTTTTTCCAGCGGCCATGCAGACGTTGCTACATGAAAAATCGCGCCGTTGTTCATGAAACGGTTATAAACTTTCTCGGAACTCAACTCAGTGCAATCGAAAGAAAAGGGACGCGATAGCACTGCTGGCGAACCACGGGGAGCGCCATATGACGACTGAATACTATTTCGCCTGGTGGAATGTCGAAAATTTATTTGAAGAAAATAATTCACCGAATCGCCCTGAGTGGCTACAAAAAAAACTTAATGCTGAGCTTAAGGGATGGGGTAAACCAGAACTTCACATTAAGCTGAAACAGTTAGCCACTGTGATAGATGCAATGAACGATGCTAAAGGCCCGGATCTTCTCGGCGTTTGTGAAGTTGAGTCATCTGGCGTACTGCAGGATTTGGTCGGTACGTTACAACAGCCCAACCGCGATTATGCCGTTGTTCATGCAGATAACGCTGATATGCGAGGCATTGATGTCGCGTTTATTTACGATAGAAACCTATTCGAAATTGAAACGACACGCGATGCTGCAGGCATTGTTAAAAATACAGTCTTTTATCATGTCATCCAAAAGCGCAACGCGACCCGAGACTTAGTACAGGTCAACTTTAAGACGAAAAAGGGTAACGATTTTATTGTGATTGGGAACCACTGGCCGTCCCGTCTTGGAGGGGAGATGGACTCCGAACCCTACCGCATGATGGCAGGGGAAACACTGTCCTATTTTCTCGAGCGTATTAAAGAAATACGCGGTGAGATTCCCATTTTGGTAATGGGGGATTTCAATGACGAGCCTTTTAACAGATCCCTGACCAGCTACGCACTTTCAACAAATCAGATCAGCAAAGTTAAGTCGAGTCGCAGTAGAAACCCTTACTTGTACAATATGATGTGGACCCTGATGGACGGCGCTCAAGGAACTCACTCGTATGGAGGCGAGTGGGGAATGCTTGATCAAATTCTGGTTAATCGTGGAGCGCTGAAAAACAAGCAACTCTATACAAGCGCCGATAAGGCTGAAATTTTTACCGTAGAGGGCATGATCAAACGAAACAAGGTCATACGTCATTCAAGACCCTCGAGTAGAGAATATAACAAAAATGGTTTTTCGGACCATTTGCCGCTGGTCGTAAGGATGTATGAAAGGTAATTTCATCTAGTTTCATATGGTTTTATGTGGCCGCTTCCGGCTACAATCAGCCTCAAAGGCAATATCAGAATGAGAATAAGCCTGTTTGAATCGAAAAGATCTGAGTAATAAACAAGGAAGGACTGTGGAGATGTGTTCGGCAAGTCTGGGGAGTCATAGAAATTGAATCAATTAACTGAGACATCCATATCATGCCCTTACTGTGGTGAAACGATTAACGTTCTGATTGATCCGACCGACGTGGAACAGCAGTATATTGAAGATTGCCAGGTATGTTGTAAGCCCATCACCTTTTTAGTTCATGAAAATATTGACGGTGATCTTAGCGTTAATGTTTATAGTGAAGATGAAGTCTGACCCCCCGAAAATCCCCACCGTAATCTTTTTATTTGTCATTTAAAATAATGAGAATAACGGGCTTTGTTCCCTGCAATAGCCGGGTTGTTTATGACCCGGAAGCTTCCCAATCCAAATATCGGTAACCCATTGATTGTCCCTCAAAAGATCTCTTTGTTGTGATTATTCATTAAAAAGGTGGGGGAGTTCTGACCCGCCCAGCTATATAAACGATGCGCTTGCATTGGATATTCCTATTTAATTCAGTTCCTTAGGTAATGGGACTATTGGCGCGAAGCTTGCTCAGTAGTAAGTAGCCTCCTACCCACATGGAGGGAGCGAGCATCGCGCAATAAGTTGCGCCAGGCGATAACCATACAAAATAATTGTACCGGTTTAATTGAAGCACTGACTTATGAGGATAATCAATATGATACCTATAGATGGCGATTTTATTATGTCTGTTGCCCCTCGTTTTTCAGGTTCCAAGGCTGCGTCTCAGTTACGTATCGTGGGTGAGGTATCCTCTGTTTTTTCTTCTATACTCGATTTTTACGCTATCAATACAAAATTGCGCATTGCCCATTTCATGGGGCAAGTAGCCCATGAATGTGCAGGTTTTCGGACGACAGAAGAGTTTGCTTCAGGGGCTGCTTATGAAGGCCGCCAAGACCTGGGCAATGTTAAGAAGGGTGACGGCAAGCGCTATAAAGGCCGAGGGCTCATCCAACTAACGGGTCGCGCAAATTATCGGGAGATCGGTAAAAAACTAAATTTGCCATTAGAAGATGAACCAGAGCTTGCGGCAGAACCTGTGACTTCTCTGAGAATTGCCTGTGAATACTGGAAAAGCCGAAACATAAATGCCGCTGCCGACCGGGATAATTTGATAAAAGCGACAAAACTTGTCAATGGCGGCCTTAATGGCCTGGAAGATCGACGTAAATATCTGCAAAAGGCAAAAACGTCTCTTGCCGGCATCGAGGGCATCAGGGTTTCACTCAACGAGGGTGGAAATACAACAGTGCTACGTCGCGGCTCTTTTGGAAATGCAGTCATCGAATTACAAGAGCTCTTGATATCGAAAGGCTTTGATCTTTCAATCGATAGTGATTTTGGCCCAGCCACCGAACTAGCCGTCATGATGGTTCAAAAAAATAATGGTCTTACAGTGGATGGAATTGTCGGGCAAAAGACCTGGGACGCGTTAAGGCTATAGAGTTAAGGGTATAGAGCTACGGCGAGATACTCAAATCAATAGTCTCTGGTGTTCGCGTGAGCGCCAGCTAACCAATCGTTCTAGGGTATTTTAACTCAGCCGTTAGGCGAACCGGAGCCGACTGATGACAACAGAAACGTTAGACGAATTACTGACTGAGTTATCCAACCGAATGATCGCACAGCTTGAGGCAGAAGGCCGACGCCTGTCCAGGTCATGGATGATTTTTCTGCTGTTGGTTGCGACCTTCTTTGCTATGGGCCTGGCACCGTATGTTGTCAATCGTGACGTGGTGTTAAGGATTCTGGATTCGCAGGAAGAGAGTGTGGCCCTTGAAAAAAAGCTGCGCAGTCAGCTTTCTTACCTCGCAGAACCCCGCTTGCGTTACGAGTCCCTTGCCGTGAAGTTCCGGGATGTATCACGGGCACTTCATGATGACCTTGAATTGATGCTCACAGCCAACGAAATTGAGCACGATGAATATGCAAGGCATGCTGAATTGATAAGGGTGGAGGTAGAAAAAATCCTAAGGAATCCCTGGCCATTTTCGGGCCGGCGCCCTATGCCAACAGAGATGCACAATGAACTCAGACGACATTTCGATGACTACTACCAATGGGGGGCTGGCGACCCAAAACCCTGGAACGACAACCGCTTTGGTGATGCATCGCGGGGCATTTTGGATCAGAACAACTATCTTTGGGAGGGCGCCGCGCAGATCACCGATGACTGGATAAATGTGGTTGTTCAGGACATTCGCTCGATTGAACGTCAATTAGAAAGGATACAGGAAGATCGCCGCCTCCGAATCGAGGAAATAACAGGGCAAAGTGAGCGGCTTGCCGAGGTTGAGAGAATGACTGATTTGGACACACCGGCAGGCGACCTTCCCATTCCGTTTAGCGAACTAATATTGTGGTTTCCTTTGATCGTGACGGCCGTATTCTGGGGATTGTGGGCGAAGCAGGGGCGTTGGGACCGCCAGCATAGCTCGCTGCTCGACCTATGGCGCCGACGAGACCCGGGCGGGAAGGTACTGAATGTCGATGCCCTTCGTGAAATAGGGCTCGGGCAGATCCAATCGATGGCGTTTGTGTATGCGGCGGGCCCTGTGGTAGCAATCATGTCAGCCTTTATATTTTTCATGCACTTTAATGTGTTTGCAGAGTTGAGCCAAGCCGGGCGATTTGGTGTGATTGAACACTTTTATACAGTTCTTCTGGTGATTGCGCTGCTGGGTTCGTCGACCGCGCTGGTCGTTTCTGCCATGCGACAACGACGAGTATTTCATTCAACGCCCCGAAGCGCTGACAAAAAATCAGAAAACACAGAAACCTAACACATATGTGCTTTTACCTATTCCTATCTGTTGAGTATTTTGTTGTTATATTCCGGATCAAATGCAGTAACTTTCAACAAATTTTTGAGTATGTTGGTAACGCCATCAATATCGTATTCCTCAATATAGACAATACTGCCGTCGACTAACTGAGCCTGCAATTTCCGGTAGGGCTTTTGTTTAAGCCATTCCATGAATATCAATACGAGACTTTCAATCAGGATTTGATCATTATCATTACTGACGACTTCAATCGTTTCGTCCGAAGCAACCACAAATTTTTGAGTTACAGGCACCTTGCGAAATTCTATACCTCGCTTTTCAAATAAAGTAATCAAAGTATTCTCAGGATCAAAAAGGGCTATCTCAAATAACGTATGTTTATTCATAGATATGTCTCTGCAACAATATAGTTTTACACAAAACACCGAGGTGGGCAGCAGGAAGCGCCTTTTGTGCAACACTGCCAAAGGCATGCACAGAGACTCGGCGTACTGGACATCCACTGTCTGAATTAGCTTACGCTTTTTCCACTGGTTATAGAATCGCTCATGTAGACAAATACACCTGCCCTGGTTTCAGTACTGGTTTTGTCATCGAAAATTCATATAGAATCTTACATATCAAATGGTTACTGGTTTGTTGATTCTATCGGCCTTACTATCGACGGCTTAGTGATATTGTTAATTAATTACAGCAATTCCCGTAATACCTGAGCAATTCTACTTAATTCAATAGCCAGCTTTTTTTGAGGACCGCTTTATGAGTACAGGTTTGCAGGAACAGATTGATCTGATTACTGATTCACTCGAGAAAAACTCTGAAAACGGAGCTGCTTACTTGCTTGAGTCCATGTCTCCGGCAGAAATATCCCGTGCTATTGAATCGCTTCCCGGGGATTTAAGAGGTCCTTTATGGGTACAGGTGCCGCGCTTAAAAAAAGGTGAAGTGCTGCTGGAGCTAAAGGGCGATCTACGTAGGAGCTTAATTAAGCAAACGGATGAGCAAGAGCTGATCGCGTGTTTGTCGGTCATGCAAATGGACGAAATTGCCGATCTGGATGATGATCTGCCGATGTCCGTGGTGAATGCCATGGTGACGGCAATGGACGTTCACCGTCGGGAACGTTATGAGCAGGTTAAACTTTACCCTGATGATGTTGCGGGTGGGTTGATGGATGTCGACGCCACAGCTGTGCGCGGTGATGTTACCCTGAATGCGGTTTTACGTTTTTTACGCCGCCTGCGACAGCGCGAGGGCTCCCTACCTGAGCATCTTGATAGTCTGATGGTCATCGATAGACATAACCGTTTTATGGGGATTCTTCCATTGAGCCTTATAGTTTCATATGACTTATCGACAACCGTGAGTGAAGTCATGTCGCCTGATGTTGTGGGCATTAAGCCTATGACCCCGAATGTTGAAGTGGCGCGAATCTTTGAAGATCACGATCTGCTATCAGCCCCCGTCATGGATGATGAAGGCTATCTTGTAGGGCGTATTACTGTCGATGACGTTATCAATGTGATGCGTGACCAGGCTGACCGTGAAATATTAGGGCGTGCCGGTTTAGATCAGCATGAGGATATGTTTGCGCCGGTGATCAATAGTTCGGTGCGCCGTGCCTTGTGGCTGGGCATAAATCTGCTGACGGCTTTTTTGGCGGCGTGGGTGATTGGCTTATTTGAAGGCTCTATTGAGAAAATGGTAGCGTTGGCCGTACTGATGCCGGTGGTTGCCAGCATGGGTGGTGTGGCGGGGAGTCAAACCCTGACCCTGGTAACGCGAGGCATGGCGTTGGATCAAATTAGCCGACGCAACATATGGAAGTTAGCAGCGCACGAACTCACTATCGGTTCGCTGAATGGACTCTTTTGGGCCGGTGTAGTGGCCGCGATTGCATACTATTGGTTCAATGATCTGATGCTGGGTATGGTGTTTGGCGCGGCTATGTTGATCGTTATTTTTACCGGCGCCTTAGTCGGCACCTTTATCCCGCTGATATTGAAACGAATGGGGATTGATCCAGCGTTGGCGGGGGGTGTGGTGCTGACAACAGCAACCGACGCCATCGGCTTTTTTGCGTTTCTCGGCTTAGCCACCGTCATGTTATTGTAACGCCGCAAGAATCAATAGAGATAAACTACCTTTAAAGGGCACTGATCGGTGGTAGAAAAGCTGTTTTATAAGTCTTATTGGTTAGGTAAGTACTTAGGTAATCGATTTGAGGAAGTCCGTTTAGACGATGCAGGCCTTGTGCTGGCGTCTGCCTATCAAGCGCCAATAACACTCGCCTGGACGGATGTCAGCAGTATTGTCAGACATACGCCAGGTATCATATTCGACAAGGTTGTCTTTGAGTCGGCGGGGAAGAGAATATCCGTTGGATGGTTACATAAGAGCAACGCATTATCTTTGGCCAGGGTATTTACAGAAAAATATTACACCCATCATACTGACTCCGCTGCAAAGGCACTGGAAAAAATATCCGGCTATCTGCAAAAAAACGGCTATCTACGAACAAGCCACTGTCGCGCTATTCATGACTTTGTCAGCTCAGCGTTACTGGAAATACCGTCCTCTTCCGACACGTTACGTCTGTCCGATACCAGCAAGGATATTTTCGCTCAGCTTAAACAGTGGGCTGAGTTAGATCCTGCGATGATCGACGATATAAGAGCGCGCTATGTCGCTGAGCAAAAGCAGTGCTATCAAGCGCTTTTTGACAGGATTGAATCGAATCCGTTAACCGAGAAGCAGCGTCAAGCCTGTATCATTGATGATGATAATAATCTTGTTTTAGCCGGTGCCGGTACGGGTAAAACCAGTACCATGGTGGGCAGAGTCGCTTACCTGTTAGACAGTCAGCAGGCCAGCGGACACGAAATATTAATGCTCGCTTTTGGTAAAAAGGCCGCCCTGGAAATGCGTGACCGGGTCGCTGAAAAACTAGGCAATACATCAGTCAGCGCATGGACATTTCATGTGTTAGGCCAGATGGTTATTGCAAGCGTGGAAGGTCAAAAACCAGCTATTTCGCCCTTAGCAACAGATGAAAAGCTGCTGAACAATCAGGTTAATCAATGGTTTTCAGACTTGCTTGAAAAACCCGATTATAAAGAATCAACCCTGAAGTATTTTGAAAAACACCTTTTCCCGGAAGCGAACCCCTTCGATTTTGCTACTCAGGGGGAGTACTTTAACTATATCCGGGCAAATGAAATAAGAACGCTGAAGGGCGAGGATGTGACCAGCTTTGAAGGGTGTCTCATTGCCAATTGGTTGTTTGCTATGGGGATTGAATATAACTACCAACCATCCTACCTCGAAAGCAATGCCAGAACACCTGATTTTAAACAGTATAAACCTGATTTTTACCTCACTGAGTTCGGCATCTATATTGATCACCTGGGTATCGACAGAGAGGGAAACACGGCACCTTATATTGATAAAGACAGCTATCATGCGGGCATTCAATGGACACGTCAGCTACATAGTAAACACGCCACACGACTGATTGAAACATACCACTATGAACAACGCGAAGAGTGTTTGTTATCCAATCTGGAATCAAAATTAGCGAGTATGGGGGTGCTGTTCGAGCCTTTGCCCGCTGATTCGGTGTTACACACATTGCGTGAATTTGGCGCGATTGATCAGTTTTCAGTCCTTCTCTCGAGCCTGTTAAAGCGTTATCGCGCTAATTGTTATATGCCAGGAGAGTTAGAGCGATTAGCGGATCATTTAGAAACGACTGGCCAGCTAAAAGCTGCAATGGATTTACTCAGACCGATCATTGAGCAGTATGAAGCCTTACTGGCATCGAACAACGAAATCGATTTTGAAGATATGATTGCTAAAGCCATTGGTTACATTGAAGAGGGGGCATTCACTTCGCCGTGGTCGTATATTCTTGTCGACGAGTTTCAGGATATCTCCCAACCCCGTGCGCGACTGGTTAAGGCATTAAGAGACTCCAGAAAGGGTACATCCCTGTTCTGTGTCGGAGATGACTGGCAGGCGATTTATCGTTTCACAGGCAGTGATGTAGGGCTAACCACCGGTTTTGAGTCTTTGTTTGGGCCGACACAAATTACCTCGTTAGATAAGACATTCCGGTTTAACAACAGCATTAACGAGGTGGCTTCACAGTTTGTTATGCAGAACCCATCTCAGGTGAAGAAACAGATCACGACACATAACCTTGTGCAGGCGCCTGCTGTGTCGCTGGTCATGAAGCCCATCACCAATAATGGAATACTCAAACACCTCGTTGAGATACTTGAGAAAATATCAGGCATGGCCAGGCAGGGGGCTTGTGTCTATCTACTCGCCAGATATCACTTCAGGTTATTAGAACCCGATCAACTGGCACAGCTAAAGCGTTCGGTTCCGGCGCTTAAGATTGAGCAACATTCGTTTCATGCATCTAAGGGTAAGGAAGCTGATTACGTTGTCATTCTCGGATTAGATAATGCGAAAAATGGATTTCCTTCACGCAAGCTGATCGATCCGCTTTTAAATGTTTTATTGCCGACAGAAGAACCCTACCCGGATGCAGAAGAAAGGCGGCTGTTCTACGTAGCCATGACGCGTGCCAAACATCGCTGCTACCTGCTAACAGACATGAACAAAACCTCGGACTTCGTAAAAGAATTATTGGCTGATAACTACGCGATTGAAGTCAATGAATTCGATACCGAAGCCTCTCAGTTAATGGCGCCAGAACAGGAATGCCCATCCTGCAAGACAGGCACACTCGTCAAGAGGAAAGGGCCTTATGGTTCTTTTATCGCCTGTAGCAATTATCCACTTTGTCAGCATAAAAAGAGTACTTGTCCGCAGTGTTCTGCTGACATGCAAACATCAGGTCGGTTTAGCGTTTGCCTTAATCATGAATGTGGTGGATGGGTACCACTATGCCCGCAATGTGGTGGGGATTTAAAGCATCGGGAAGGGCGTTACGGGAAATTCTGGGGATGCAGTAACTACAGATCGCAAGAGCCCGGTTGTAACCATAAAGAACAGGAGATTACCTATTCTTAATATGACTGACCTCTTAACTGACCTCTTAAATAACCACTAAACTGACAACACATACTTGCTGAGTTGAATGAGTTTCCAGCTCAGCAAGGTGTGGGGTGTCAGGTCTGGACGGAACGAATACAGGTTAGCGCTTAGATTTACCCGCGCCGTAATGATGTTTGCCTTTTCGGCCCTTCGCTCTGCCTGATCGCTTATCATCAGGTTTAGTCGCCAGTTCGAATTCAATTTTACGCTGATCCATATCGACCCGCACAACACGGATATTAATGCTATCACCGATACCAAAGCTGGTGCGGGTGCGCTCACCCACTAAACGCTGCTGGGCTGCATCAAACTGATAATAATCGTTGTTCAGAGCAGTCACATGTATCAGGCCTTCGATCAGCGTATCGTCAAGCTCAATAAACAAGCCGAAGCTAGTCACACTGCTGATTACACCACCAAAAGTATCACCGACATGATCCTGCATATATTCGCATTTCAGCCAGGCTTCTACGTCCCAGCCAGCTTTGTCGGCCCGACGGGATACCCGCGAGCAATGATCTGCCATCGACTTCATTTTATCCAGATCGTAGGGGTAGCTTATGCCGACCTCTAAACGCGTGGCGCTTTTAACCCGGTGTACTGAATCCGAGCCCCTGCCGGTTACCTTCTTCAGTGCCCGCTGCAAGATGCTACCACTCTCACTACGGCGGATGACCGAGCGAATGGCGCGGTGAACTAACAGGTCAGGATAACGCCGAATCGGTGAAGTAAAATGAGCATACGCGGGATAAGCAAGGCCGAAGTGCCCCTGATTATCTGCGCTATATTCCGCTTGGCTAAGCGAACGAAGCATCATCATGCGGATAACCTGAGCGTCGTTACGCTCGTTAATGCCGCGTAGCAGAAGGTCATAATGCGCAGGTGTGGGTTTATCACCACCCGACAGATTAAGGCCTCTCTCACCGAGAAATTCACGTAGATTAGTCAGCTTCTTTTCACCGGGACCTTCGTGCACCCGATAGAGGGCAGGCAGGTTTAACTTTTCCAGAAATTGAGCCGTCGCCACGTTAGCGCAAAGCATAAACTCTTCGATCATCTTATGCGCATCGTTACGAATAACCGGCACTATCTGATCAATTTTTCTGCCTTCGGTAAATTTGAATTGGACTTCCTGTTTTTCAAAATCAATCGATCCGCGCTTAGTTCGGGCCGTTCTTAATATTGCATAAAGTTGATGCAAGGCATGAATATGTGGCACGACAGCATGATGCTTCTTAGCAACCTGTTTACCGACGCCCTGTTGCGGAGACGACAATAAAGCGCCTACCTGATGATAGGTCAGGCGGGCATGTGAGTTAATGACGCCTTCGGAAAATTTATAAGCGGATATTTTTCCACTGCGACTAATCGCCATTTCACACACCATGACTAATCGATCGACATGGGGATTAAGCGAACACAAACCATTGGAGAGTACTTCCGGTAACATCGGCACCACATGACCCGGAAAATAGACCGAGGTGCCTCGCTCTTCTGCTTCCTGATCCAGGGCGCTATTGGGTACGACGTAATGCGAAACATCAGCGATAGCTACATATAAACGCCAGCCACCGGATTTTCTTTTTTCACAGTAAACAGCGTCATCAAAATCCCGGGCATCTTCACCATCGATGGTGACAAAGGGTAAGTGTCTCAGGTCAGACCGATGAAGTTTATCAGCGTCTTTAACCACATCCGACATCGCCTTAGCTTCATCTAATACAGCCTGCGGCCATTTATGCGGAATGCCATGGCTACGAATAGCGACATCGATTTCCATGCCAGGCGCCATTGAATCACCAAGGATTTCAATAACTTTACCTTCAGCGTTAAAGCGATTACACGGGTATTCGGTTATTTCTACGGTGACGTATTGGCCAACCTGCGCACCGTTTAGCTGGTCATCTGCAATATCAATCTCGTTACGAATACGGCTGTTTTCAGGCTGTAAAAAATAATCACCTTCTTCATGTACTAAACGGCCGACAATCTGAGATGTATTTTTCTCGAGAATATCAACAATCTGTCCTTCCTGGCGGCCACGACGATTAACACCGCTGATAAGAATACGTACCTTGTCACCATTAAAAACTTTAAGCATCTGGCTATCATGTAGGTAAATATCATTACCCGCACCATGCTGTGCCATAAAGCCAAACCCGTCGGGATGTCCGATGACGAACCCTTCAATAAAATCTTCAGCGCGTAACAAGCTATAACCATTTCTAGGGTCGAAAGCTAACTGGCCATCACGCTCCATCGCCCGAAGACGCCGTCTTAAGGATTCTTTATCATCACTACCGGACAGCTTTAACAGCTGGCTGAGTTGATCCCGATCCAAGGTTTTGCCTGGTTCATCGAGCAATCCCATAATATATTCCCGACTGGGAATCGGATTGCTGTATTTGTCATAATCGGCGGCATTAATTGCCTGTTGTGAGTCTTTGCTCATATATCTCTCAAATAAAGACAGCCTTGTATTATTTCGAACAGTTACTCAATCTTTAATCTGGATAGATCTCAGTCATAACAGGGCAATACGCAGGCGGTTATCACTCAATTTAGTCGAGTGAAAAAAATTGTATTCTGCTGATCATTTCTTATTCTGTACTTTTACGGGCTGAATCTAGCCTAATCTCAACACGGTAACGAAACAAGGCGCGTGTGAGCGGTCATATGAAAGAACATAAACAATCAAGTTAGCGAAAAATAAGACGGGAATTTAAAACGGTGATACGAGGATACTAACGAGTAATACAACGATAACAAGTGGTTAAAATGCGCTTTTTCTAGGCTGGGTATCACTATATAGAGTTACTGCGCTTTGTCAATGAAACAGCTTTTTTAGGTGTTTATTGAATTACACTCAAGCTAATTGTTAAAGCTCTTTGCAAAAGATTAAACCTTTCGGGTAAATATTACGGAGCAGTGTATGAAATTAAAGGGGAAAATACGTCTGATTATTGCCGTAGCGATAATTTTTATAGTCCTGGACGCTGCAGTGATTGCCTATATCTATTTTCAGAAGTGAATCGCCATTAGGTCTTTAGACACTTGTCAGCCGTCTTCCACACTAGTTTTCATACTTATAGGCAGTTAACTGAGGGGCAAGCTTGTTGTTGGCGGTGTGTAGCCTCAAATAATGGCTGAAGGGTGTTTAGTAAACCAGTGGCGATTTAGTTAACCGTTCAAGCATCTTCCTCATGCATTTGTCCATCGATCAACATCATTTGCTCAACAGACGCCTCATCATGTTTTGCCAGCCTATAGCTGCCATTAAACATATATTCAAGGAAGATGCACTCTCCATCAGAGGCCTCAAGATGTTTGAGGACTTCAGGTGGTAATTCCACCCCCAACCCAGTGCCGACAGGTAGTATCTTAAGCTCAATCATGATGGTACTCCTCTTTTATAAGCGTACATTTAAACGACAGTCGTCATTTCAAACAGAACGTAGCTCTCTAAATTAGGTACTGCCAAATTAACACGAGCTACGAGATAATTCAAAGATGAATTCATCCCTGTCTGAGTACAAACGCCATCGTTTTCCGTCAGAAATTCAGGGGACAGTTTACTTAACCAAGCCTACTTTAAGGAATTAAGTAAACTGTCCCCGGAATTCCAAAAAATGTTTTACAAATTTCTTACAAAATCGATAACTTTATCTGACTTTCTTCTGTCTGCTTGAACGTAGAGTAAATACAGCGGTGGTTTTGATCCACTATACTCACAATTCAGGAACTTCATCATGAACACTCAATTAGAAAAACCTATGATAAGACGAATAGTACGGGCATTCGGGTTTGTTTTACTGAGCCAGCTACCGATTCTGGCGCAAGCTAATCAGGTGAATTTGAATATTAATCTGGCCACCCCGGTGATGGAGGCTGAGCAAAGTCACAGGGCTTTTATAAAAGTTTCTTTGGAAGGCTTTAAACAACAGGATAAACAGGCACGCATACCTGCCAATGTAGCTATTGTGTTGGATAAATCTGGTTCAATGGGTGGTGATAAAATTAAGTATGCCCGTGAGGCAGCTATTATGGCGATTGAACGACTTGATGAGCGGGATATTGTTTCAGTAGTTAGCTACGACTCTAAAGTTCAGGTGGTCGTGCCTGCGACTCAGGTACGTAATCATCGAGCCATTTATAACGCGATCCGTAATATTCATACAAATGGAAATACAGCGCTGTTTGCCGGCGTTAGTAAAGGTGCGAATGAACTACGTAAGTTTCTGAGCAGAAATAAAGTCAACCGGGTTATTTTAATGTCCGATGGTTTAGCCAATGTAGGGCCTCAATCTGCTTCTGAATTGGGTGAGCTAGGCGCTTCGCTGGCGAAAGAAGGAATTAGTGTAACCACTATTGGTTTAGGGCTTGGCTATAACGAAGATCTAATGACCCGTTTAGCCGGCTTTAGTGATGGTAACCATGCGTTTGTTGAGAATGCCGAAGATCTGGCGTCAGTTTTTCAGTATGAATTCGGTGATGTTCTCTCAGTGGTAGCTCAGGGGGTTAATATAGAAATCCGCTGCCGAAACGGCGTAAAGCCCATTCGTCTGCTGGGTCGGGAAAGCCAGATTATTGGTAACCGGGTAACAACCCGATTGAATCAGCTGTATAGCGAGCAGGAGAAATTCGTTATTCTTGAGGTTGAGGTTCCTGAGCAACGTGCTGAAACAGAGCTTGAGCTGGTAGCGGTTAATGTCAGCTACGATAATTTGTTTACTCAACATCAGGAAAGCTTATCCGGCCAAAGTGTTGCCCGGTTTAGTCGTTCTAAGCAGGAAGTAAAAGCTGCCCGCAATGATAAGGCATTTGAAGATGCTGTTGAGCAGGTCGCTAATGAATTTAGCCGAAATGCCATTGAAGCCCGTGATAGTGGTGACTTAGAAGGGGCGAAGAAGATCCTTCAGGATAGCGCATCCTATCTGGGTTCTCAGGCAGAATCGCTCAGCTCTCCGCGTTTGCAGGAGCAAAAAGTGGAAGCCTTAAAAGATGCGGATGCATTGGAAACAGAGCAAGACTGGAATAAGCAACGTAAAGAGTTGAAAGCACGACAGTATAAGCGAGCGACTCAGCAAACGTATTAATGCATCTATACCTACATCTAAAACATGTCATCGGAATGAACCTGTGAAAAGACGAACGCCGCTAATTCTAGCTGTCATTATTGCACTGCCACTATTGTTGCTAGCGTGGTTTGGCGTTCGTTTTCAACTGGATCAACAACAGGTAGCGGCCCATCAATTAAGCAATCTGGTAACCAGTCGATTACAGAGTATTGATCAGCAGTTTCAAGAACACTTTTCCCGGCTGCAACAGCATTTCATCCTTCGGGCAGCATCATTGCAGCGCGAAACAGAAGGGCATTATAACGTTGATAGCGTGCGCCATTTCATTAGCCAGTCGGCCGTGGTAAAGCAAGTTTTTGTCTTATCCAAGAGCGGAGAAAGGCGCTTTCCCCCTCAAGATCAGTCGTTGAATCAGCAAGAGCAGGATTTTGTAGAATTAACCCGTCATCTGTTGAGCGAGCCCGAGCGTTTTACTATGCCTGTTCTGGACCCGGCTCCTCCTCAGCGTGTTGCTAATCGGCGTTATTCCGGAGCGAGTAATGATGAGATACAGAGTGCCAGGTTGAGCAGCTCCGTCTCTGAAAAAGCGGGTTTCAGTGCGGATACTTCAATTTCGGAGTTATCTACATCTGTAAAAGAGCACGCAGCAGACAGGCCTCATGGTTGGATTGCTTGGTACGCTGAAGCGGGGTTGCAACAGATCTTCTGGTTACAAGATAGCGACGGTAACATTGTCGGCTTTGCTCTGAATTTATCACGCCTTCTATCTGATTTGATTAGCTTATTACCGTCTAGCTCTGTTGCAGGCTCCGGTGTCAACGCTGAACAGGAAAATGACAGTGAAATTCGTCTTATTAATGACCGAGGTGAGCTTGCCTATAGCTGGGGGAGTGAAGACGGTAGCCCAGAGGCAGAAGCTGGCAAGAAACCGTTGCAGACCCTGTTTTTGAGTCACCCTTTGGCCAGTTGGCATCTTGATTACTATGCAGCTGGCTTGCCGACGCTGATAACGGGTTGGCTGGGGTTGTTCGCATTATTACTCTTACTAGCCATCGGTTTGTCTACTCTGGCTTATTTGCTATATCGCGAACATAACCGCGAGCTAAGAGTGGCAGAACAACGGGTAAATTTTGTAAACCAGGTATCTCATGAGCTGAAAACACCCCTTACCAATGTTCGTTTATATACTGAGATGCTTGAGCAGGAGCTACCCGAGGAGGAGGTGGTTGCACAGCGTTATCTGGGAGTGATTGGAAGTGAGGCCGCCAGGTTGTCGCGTCTGATTGAAAATGTACTGAGCTTCTCACGGTTGAAGCGTGAGGGAGCGAGCATCAGATATCAACAAGGTGTAGTTGATAAGTGTATAGAGCAAGTTGTTGAGCTATTTACGCCGGTTTTGAACTCACGAAAATTAAAGATACGTTTTGTCGGTAAGGCTGGCCAGTTATGCCATTTTGACAGTGAAGTGTTGGAACAGATTTTAAATAACCTGCTGAGTAACTGTGAAAAGTATGCAGCGGACGGACAGTTTGTTGATATCAGTAGCTGGCAAAAAGAGAGTTCAGATAGCTTATATAGCTATATCCGGATTAGCGATTTTGGCCCGGGTGTATCCGCAAATGAATCTGAAAGATTGTTCGAACCATTTTACCGAGGCAGTGACAAGCTGACTGAGGGCGTTAGTGGTACTGGAATAGGGCTGGGGCTAGCGCGTGACTTGGCCAGGGCTCATCAGGGTGACTTGATTGTGGAACAGTTAGCCCCGGCTGAGGCTGTATCGGGAGCCAGCTTTTTACTGACCTTGTTTACGCCCATTGCGTTAACAACAACGAAGGCCGTATCAACAATGATGGCTGATAAACCGGATGAATAGACGGAAAGCGTTATGAAACTGTTAATTGCTGAAGATGATTTACATATTCGCCAGGGTCTGGCGACTTTACTCGAGTCTGAAGGTTATGAATGTATAGAAGCGGCAGATGGAGATCAGGCGTGGCAGTTGTATCTGCAACACGAGCCTACTCTGGTGTTGCTGGATATCATGATGCCTAAGCAAGACGGTTATTCGGTTTGTCGTCGTATTCGCCAGCATAATGAGCTACTTCCAGTGATCTTTATTACTGCAAAATCAGAAGAGATCGATCAGGTTCTTGGATTAGAGCTAGGCGCCGATGATTATATTAAAAAGCCTTTCGGTAGCCGCGAAGTTATCGCCCGGATTCGGGCGGTAGCACGGAGAGCTTTGCGTCCGGTTGCTGGTATAATTGAAAATGACTGCTTTGTTATGGATGACCTTCAAATCAGGCCATCAGAACTACGTGCGCTGCGGAATAATCAGGTAATAGAGCTAAGCTTAAGGGATTTGAAAATACTACGATTGCTGTTTGAACAGCGGGGTAAGGTAGTAGATCGCGATGCATTATTTAATCATTGCTGGGGTAGGGATTATTTTGCTAACAGCCGTACCTTGGATCAGCATATATCCAAACTGCGCAAGGTGATTGAACTAAACCCCAAAACGCCCCGAATTATCAGCACGGTACATGGAATAGGTTATAGGTTTGATAATTAGTGTTGATCAGGAATTCCGGGGACAGTTTACTTAATTCCTTAAAACAGGCTTGGTTAAGTAAACTGTCCCCGGAATCCGGCACTTAAGGCTTCTCGCTTGATTCTGGTGTGGGTGATGAAGTTAACTTGTCGGTATCCAGGAGGTGCTGTTCTCAATGCGTTAATTAACTACACGAAAAAATGCCCGTAGTTCTGGAATGTTCACAGATTGCACTTGTACTGTTAACGATTGATCTAATTCAGTATTATCCTGACGTTGTAACTTAGGCTCTATAGCAAGGTCTGGCAAAATAACCGTAGTCTTTCGCTC
>NZ_JBFIIH010000027.1:0-36399 GCF_041601355.1 Neptunomonas sp. | reverse complement strand
TCCCTGCTTCATGACCAGCACCTTGTGGCTAAGTGCTTTGATAACCGATAAGTCATGACTGATAAATATATAACTGAGACCATATTTTTTCTGCAGATCTTTGAGCAGTTCAACAATCTGCACTTGCACGGTTCTGTCCAGTGCTGATGTTGGTTCGTCCAGAATAATGATGTCAGGTTTAAGGATAAGTGCGCGGGCAATCGAGATGCGTTGCCGCTGTCCGCCCGAGAATTCATGCGGATAACGGTGGCGTACCTCTGGGTCAAGGTCTACTTCAATGAGCGCTTGGCGGATCATGGCGGTACGTTCCGACACGCTGCCAATCTTGTGGACGCTTAAGCCCTCAGCAATACATTCTTCTACTGACATGCGCGGACTGAGGCTGCCGAAAGGATCCTGAAAAACCACTTGCAGCTGCCTGCGTAGTGGCTTGACGGCTTTCTGATTGAGGTTATCGATTCTGCTGCCATGGAAATTGATGACGCCTTCACTGCGGATCAGACGGAGAATCGCCAGCCCGAGTGTGGTTTTCCCAGAACCTGACTCGCCGACTACACCGAGTGTTTCACCACGTCTGAGCGTCAGGCTAACGTCATTAACCGCTTTGATATGGTCAACGGTTCTGCCGAGAAAGCCACGTTTGACCGGAAACCAGATTTTCAGTTGCTGTGTTTCTAAAATGAGGTCACTGTTTTCTTTGATGGGAAGCGGATTGCCTGTGGGCTCTGCTGAAATCAGCTGTTGCGTGTAGTGTGCCTGTGGTTGATTAAAGATTTGAGCGGTTGCACCATACTCGACTATTTCTCCCTCATACATCACACAGACATTCTTTGCATAGTGTTTAACAATATTCAGATCATGAGTGATCAGTAGAATCGCCATGCCGAGCTTTTTTTGCAGTTGTTGTAACAGCTCTAATATCTGTTTCTGTACGGTCACGTCCAACGCTGTTGTGGGTTCGTCAGCAATTAGCAACTGGGGTTCATTAGCCAGCGCCATGGCGATCATGACGCGCTGTCGCTGCCCTCCGGATAGTTGGTGCGGGTAGCTGTTTAAGCGGCTCTGCGGATCCCTTATGCCCACCAGATTGAGCAATTCGAGTATTCGCTCGCGGGCTGTATCGCCTTTGAGCATTTTGTGTAGCCAAAGGCTCTCTCCAATCTGCTTCTCGATAGTATGCAGTGGATTAAGCGAGGTCATCGGTTCCTGGAAAATAATACTGATGCGGTCGCCGCGGATTTTTCTTAAATTGGGTTCATCCGCTTGTAAAATATCTTCTCCCTGATACAGAATACGGCCGGTTGGGTGACTGGCTTTTGGGTAGGGGAGTAAGCGCAAAACAGATAAAGCCGTGACTGATTTTCCGGAGCCGGATTCGCCTACCAGCGCCAGTGTTTCACCCTTGTTTAATGTAAAGCTAACCGATTTTACCGCATCAACCGCCGTTGATCCTTCACCAAATTTCACGCTGAGGTTATCTATCCTGAGCAAGCACTCACCGATGCCAGCATTGCTGTCAGGGTTGGTCTCAAGCTTGGTCTTAGGGTTTACGTTGCGTTGCTGCGTCATAATAAAGTTTTCCGTGGATCAAAAGCATCACGTATGGCTTCACCGATAAAAATCAGCAGGGTGAGCATAATAGACAGGGTCATAAAAGCGGACAGACCCAGCCAGGGCGCGTGCAGATTATCTTTTCCTTGTGCAATCAGTTCTCCCAGTGATGCGGAGCCTGGCGGTAGTCCAAATCCAAGGAAGTCCAGTGCGGTAAGGGTCACAATGCCACCGTTGAAGATAAAAGGCATAAAGGTAAGCGTAGCAACCATGGCGTTTGGTAAAATATGCTTGAACATGATCTGCTGGTTCGATACGCCCAGGGCTCTGGCGGCTCTGACATATTCAAGATTTCTGCCACGAAGAAACTCTGCACGTACCACGTCCACCAGATTCATCCACGAAAACAGCAGCATGATACCCAGCAGCCACCAGAAATTAGGCTCAACAATGCTGGCAAGAATAATCAGCAGAAACAGTACCGGAAGGCCAGACCAGATTTCGATAAAGCGCTGAAAGTACAGATCGACCTTGCCACCGTAAAAGCCCTGTAACGCGCCGGCAATAACACCGATGACTGAGCTGGTGATGGTCAGTACCAGTGCGAACAGAATGGAGATACGAAAACCATAAATGACTCTGGCGAATACATCGCGCCCCTGATCATCGGTACCTAACAGGTTTTCACTGCTCGGTGGCGACGGCGCCGGTACGGGTAGGTCATAGTTAATGGTGCGGTGGTCATAGCGAATCAGTGGCCAGAGGATCCAGCCGTTGCCTCCTTCGCTGATCAGTTCCTGGATATAGGGATCTTTATAATCGGCCTGAGATTCAAACTCACCACCAAATTCGGTTTCGTAATACTCTTTAACGACAGGGAAATACAATTCATCCTGAAATTTTATGACCAGCGGTTGGTCGTTGGCAATCAGTTCTGCAAATAGACTCAGAACGAACAGCAGTAAGAAGATCCACAATGACCAGTAACCACGCCGGTTTATTTTGAAATTGGCAACTCGACGTTGATTGATAGGAGTCATACTTACTGCTCCCTGCTTTCAAAGTCGATACGTGGATCCACCATGACATAGGTCAGGTCGCTTATCAGCTTCATTAATAAGCCGATTAACGTGAAAATATAAAGCGTACCAAAAATGACCGGATAGTCGCGGTTGATAACGGCTTCATATCCGAGCAGGCCGAGTCCATCCAGAGAGAAGATGACCTCGATGAGCATGGAACCGGTAAAAAATATTCCGATTAAGGCGGCTGGCATTCCGGCGATAATCAAGAGCATCGCATTGCGGAAAACATGACCATACAACACACCTTTTTCAGTTAAGCCTTTGGCGCGTGCGGTCAGTACATATTGCTTGTTAATCTCATCAAGAAATGAGTTTTTGGTGAGCATAGTAAGCGTCGCAAAGCTGCTGATAACGGAGGCGAACACCGGCAGGGTGATATGCCAGAAATAATCACCAATTTTGCCTAACAGAGAGAGTTCATCAAAATTAGAAGAGGTCAGTCCGCGTAGCGGAAACCAGTCGAAGTAGCTGCCACCGGCAAACAGAACGATGAGGAGAATCGCAAACAGAAAGTTAGGAATGGCATAGCCAATAATAATAACAGTACTGCTCCATATATCGAATCGGGAGCCATCTTTGACCGCTTTTCGAATGCCCAGTGGTACAGATATCAGATAAGTGAGCAGCGTGGTCCACAGCCCTAATGAGATAGACACCGGTAGCTTTTCGATAATCAGGTCTATGACACTTTTATCGCTGTAAAAGCTTTTGCCAAAGTCAAAGGTCAGGTAGTTGCCGAGCATTTGAAAATACCGCTCATGGGCCGGCTTATCGAAGCCGTAAAGAGCTTCTATTTCAGCGACCAGACTTGGATCAAGACCGCGTCCACCACGGTAGCTGCTTGCCGTGCTGCTGCCGTTATTAGCCGCACTGGAAGTCAGGTCGCCACCACCGGCCCCGCCAGGCAGGGCATTGTTGGTCAGCCCTTCGAGCTGCGCAATAGTCTGCTCAACAGGGCCGCCCGGCGCTGCCTGAATAATAAGAAAATTTATCGTCAATATGCCGATGAGGGTGGGTATAATCAGCAGTAATCTGCGTAATATATAAGCCGCCATCAGTTTGCCGGCTCAGCCAATGAAGGTTCTATCCACCAGGTATCAAAGCCAAGGTCATACACCGGTGTTATCGCCGGAGAGCCGAAAATGTTCTTGTAGGCGATACGATAGCTGCGGCTGTGATATTGCGGAATAACGTAGTAATTCCACTGAAGAACCCGATCCAGTGCCCGCGTTCTGAATACCAGTTGTTTTCGGTCAGGCGCCTGAATAATCAGTTCAATCAACTTATCAATCACCGGATTCTCAATGCCAATCAGGTTACGGCTGCCGGGTTGTTGCGCATTTTTTGAGCCCCAGTACTCAAATTGCTCATTGCCCGGTGATGAGGACTGGCCAAACGAACCCACAACCATGTCAAAATCAAATGCGCGCAGTCGGTTGATATATTGAGAGACATCAACAATGCGGATGTTGGCCTGAACACCCATGCGCTGCAGATTTTTGATCATTGGGGCAACAATGCGTTCGAACTCTTTCTGAACCAGTAAGATTTCAAAAACCATCGCTTCTTTTGTGTCTTTATTGATGAGCTTTCCGTTGGTCAACTCCCATCCGGCAGTTTTTAATATGCGCAGCGCCTGTCTTATCTGAGGGCGTATCTGGCCGGTGCCGTCATAGGTCGGCGCCCGGTAAACCTGAGTGAAAACCTCGGGTGGGAGCTGATCTCTGAACGGTTCCAGAATGGCAATCTCCTCGGCTGTAGGCAGTTCGCTTGCTGCCATATCTGAGTTTGAAAAGTAGCTATGGGTACGTGTATAAGCACTGTAAAAAAGATTGCTGTTGGTCCATTCAAAGTCAAAAGCATAGGTGAGCGCTTTGCGGACTTGCGGGTCTTGAAAGTAGGGTTTACGTGTATTAAATAAAAATGCCTGCATACCGGTGGGTTTTTGATGCTGAATTTCTTTTTTAATCAGTTGTCCACTATCAAATTGCGGGCCTGTATAGCCGGTCGCCCACTGTTTTGAGGAGGTCTCCTGTCTGAAGTCATAGGCACCTGCTTTAAAGGCTTCTAAGGAGACAGTACTGTCCCGGTAGTAATCATAAGTGATGGAATCAAAATTAAACCGGCCTTTGTTGACGGGAAGGTCTTTGCCCCAGTAATCCGCATTGCGTTGATAGGTAACAGAACGCCCTGATTCAAACTTGCTCAGTATGTAAGGGCCTGAACCGACCGGGATTTGGGTTAACGGAGCTGAGAAGTCCTGGTTTTTCCAAAAATGCTGAGGAAGAATAGGGATCTCGCCGACAATCAACGGAAGTTCTCTGTTGCCATTGTTTTTAAAATGAAACTTTACGGTCAGCGGGTTGATCGCTTCTACTCGTTCAATATCTCCAAGATAAGCCCTGTAAAAAGGCGCACCTTTCTCAAGTAATGTATTGAAGGTGAACACGACATCCTGAGCCGTAACCGGTTGCCCGTCAGAGAAGCGTGCTTCAGGCCGGAGAAAAAACGTAATATGCTCTCGTGACGCTGGCATATCAACGCTGGCGGCTAATAAACCATATTGAGAAAAAGGCTCATCCAGCGCTTTATTCATTAAGCTGTCGTAGATCAGTCCTAAGCCATCGGCCGATGTCCCTTTGATGATAAACCCATTGAAGCTGTCGAATGTGCCCAATGCCCATTCTTTGATATCGCCCCCCTTGGGAGCCGCAGGGTTGGCGTATTCAAAGTGAGTAAAATTAGCTGGATATTTGAGGTCGCCATGCATAGACAAGCCATGTTGTGCGGCGTTACATGAAAAAGAAATAATGCTGATAAGCAGTGTATTTAAAAGTGTTTTTTTTAAAGAAAACATAGACATAAACTAAAACCCAGAGTGTTTGGCTGCGTACTGATAATGCTGTTATATCAGTGACGATCATTGAATACCACTCTTCAATTGTCTGTTTATTCTGAAGAATAGTGTTTAGCGTGCTCGGTTAAGAGTTGATGGAGTAGTTTGCGCGGTGTTTTTTCCGAGATGAGGCGCTGGTGCTCTCGGCTCAGGTATGAGTGTTTTTCATTGTCGCCGTTTGCCAGTCCTTTGATTAAATCCTGATCCATCCAGCGTTGAATGCGTTTATAAAGGGATACTTTAAAGATAATGGCGCTGGCTGTGGCAACGACGATAATAAAAATATCAAGCATGCTCATAAAGTTTCGTACCGTTAACTTAACTTTCGCTGATAAAGAGAGTGAGCTGTTGTCCTGTTTTGATAACGGCATTATTGCTGCTTAAATTATTCCACTCACGAATGTCAGCTACATTGACATTATAACGCTCGGCAATCACAGAAAGGGAGTCGCCATTTTGTACTCTATAACCAATTTTCTGAAGTGCCTCAGCTTCGTCTTCGCTGAAGTTTTTAGGTAAATTACCAATTCTTAACGTTTTGCCGGTCTTAAGCGTGTCAGCGGACTTGATATTATTCCATTGTTTAAGCGATGCCACACTGACCTGATGGGTTTTGGCTATGTCCCACAAAGTGTCACCTGACTGCACTTTGTATTGGGAAATGACATCCGTTTTACGTCTGTTGTTAGCATTTTCGAATGGGTTTTCCAGGCCTGATCCTTGCGGGATGAAAAGAGATTTGCCGGCAAACAGTTGGTTGGAAGATAGCTGGTTGGCGTTCTTGATAACGCTCACAGATGTATCAAATTTCTCTGCTATCACACTCAGTGAATCACCCGACTTGATGGTATATTCTGCCCAACTGGCGTTGGGTTGGGTCAGTTCATTTAAGGCACTACGAAACTGTTGTGCTTTGTTTTCCGGGATAAGTAAGCGGTACGGGCCTGATGGGGCTGATATTTTGCCCAGGATGCCAGGATTTAATTGTTTTATCTCTGCCAGACGAGTTCCGGAAATATCGGCGGCCTGAGCCAGATTGATCTGTCCGCTGGTTTCGACGATATCAAAATAGGGTTCATTATTGATCGCGGGAAGGTCCATTGTATAAAGGTCTGGTGATCTGACAAACGAGGCAAGAGCCAGGATCCTTGGAACATAAAGTCGCGTTTCTTTTGGTAAAGGAAGCGACCAGTAATCAGTGGGTTTTCCGGCCTCTTTGTTTTTTCTGATCGCTCTGGATACGGTGCCACCACCGGCGTTGTAGGCGGCCATTGTTAACAACCAGTCACCATCAAAGCGTTTGTTTAAATCTTCAAGATAGTCCAGAGCACCATGGGTAGAATCGATAATATCTTTTCGCCCATCATACCAACGGTTTTTTTCTAATCCGCGGTATTCTGCCGTGCTGGGTATGAATTGCCAGATGCCTGCAGCGTGTCCCGAAGAGTAGGCTTGCGGATCATAGGTGCTTTCAACGGCAGGTAATAAAGCGATTTCTGCGGGTAAGCCGCGTTTAAGGACTTCATTCAAAACATAATGATAATAACGGGCGGCATTTTCTGTTACGCGCCGCATATGGCTTGGATACTGGCTATACCACTCTATTTGTGTGGTGACAGCTTGGTGTTCAGCGTCATCTGTGAGGAGAAAGTTTGCACGCGTAAGCTCCCATAGATCCTCATGTGAGCCGGTAAATTCGGCTTGTTTTGAAATGGGCTGTTGAGGTTTTTTTACTTGGTGAGCCGCAGGGATAGTCGAAGTTACCCGACTATTAATCGTGGTTGCTGCTTTATCGGCTGGTATATTTTCGCTTTTTGGTATGGTTTGACACCCGACGAGCAGACTCGATACCAACAGGGTTGGGAGAAATAAACGACTATGCATGCGGCTGTTCCGTGAAATTCAGATGCGTAATTTTAGCAGGCTTAACAAAAGGGTCAATGCATCATATTGTGCAGATCGATCAGAAATTATTTTTCCATTCACGAATAGCCGTAAAAGTATCAAGTTCAGAGTTTATGCTTGTCTTTTTATAACCTTGTGCTGCTATTTGTACTTGCTGGTTGTTAGAGCGCATAAAGGGGTTTATTTTCAGCTCTTGGGCGATGTTAGAAGGCAATGTCGGCTGGTTAGCCGCTCTTAACATCCGGCACTTTTCTGTTACCTGTTGAATATCATGGTTGTTGGGTTCTACTGCTGCCGCAAAGGCCAGGTTGGCTAATGAGTACTCATGGGTGCAGTAAATATTTGTATTTGCGGGTAATGATGTAAAGTAATGCATATTGTCTAACATTTGGGCGGCGCTGCCTTCGAACAGGCGGCCACAACCTGCTAAAAACAGAGTGTCTCCACAGAATAGTTGAGGTGTACCTGTGGGTTGAAAATAACAGATATGATCCAGCGTGTGTCCGGGCACCTCTTTTACGATTAATGTTTCGCCTAAAATATTGATCTCCATCTGATCTGTTAGCGGGTGAGATATATCCTTAAAGGGCGAATTTGCAGGCCCGTATACTGGTATCGGGTACTTGTCAGTCAGCTGTTTTACACCGCCTGTATGATCAGGGTGATGATGTGTTAATAAAATGGCTGCCAAGGGTTGTCGGGTGGTTTTAATTGCCTGGATAACAACATCGGCATCGCCGGGATCGACTACCACCATGCCGGTGGAGTTTTCTGTTGTCAGCATCCAGATGTAATTGTCAGTAAAAGCGGGTAGCGGTGTTGCGGTAAACATGCAGAATCCTCATATATTTAATAGCCTGAGATTACCCTAAAGGGTTATGACTGTTAATATGTTGTCTTAGTAAAAATTAAGGTTTATAGCGTTCACTGATGAATTATCGAAATCAAGAGCCTGTTGAGCAACTGTCTGAACCTTTAAGGAAATGGCTTTCAGAAAATTTGGGTCAGGATTTGCTGGAAGCAGAGCAGCGAATACTGGATCGTTTTTTGCCTGGTCTGTATGGCGTACATCTGGCGCAGATTGGTATTGATCCTGTAAGAAATCTGGCAGAGTCAAGCTCCATAACACATACGTTTATTGTTTATCATAAACTCGAACTTGGAATGAAAACTAACAGTATTGTGGCTCAGGCTACAGAACTGCCGTTGGAACATAACAGCGTGGATGTTGTGTTGTTACACCACACCTTAGATTTTACCTCCAGTCCGCACCAGGTTTTACGTGAAGCTGCACGAGTGCTCAGACCGGGTGGGCATCTGTTGATTGTGAGTTTTAATCCCTTTTCCTGGTGGGGTATCTCTCGGCTGTTAACCCGTAGCAGTAAAAAAAACGTGTGGCAAAATGCACATTTTTTGAGCCATCATCGATTAATCGACTGGATTAATTTACTTGAACTCACCGAGCTACGTTCGCTCAGTGATTATTTTTTTCCGCCTTGTGAGTCGCCCGCTGTGAGACGGCGCTTTGGGTGGCTGCAGACATTTGCAAGAAAGTCGATGCCAAGGTTCGGAGCATTTAATGTGATTCTGGCACGAAAAGATATCGGCGGAATGACCGCGATTAATCCGCGGAATTTGGCAAAACGTTTTATAAGATTACCGGTGGGTGAGCCGGCTACAAGAGGACAGGCACGTGAAAGTCGTTGAGATATTTACTGATGGAGCCTGTAAAGGAAACCCGGGTCCTGGTGGCTGGGGAGCGGTTCTCAGATATGGTGATAAAGAGAAGCTGTTATGGGGTGGCGATAAAGATACCACTAACAACCGTATGGAGTTATTAGCTGCTATTGAGGCCCTTTCAGCCTTGAATAAATCCTGCAGTGTGGTGCTGACGACTGACTCACAATATGTGCGTAAAGGTATTACTGAGTGGATTGCCGGGTGGCGCAAGAACGGCTGGAAAACAGCGGCAAAGAAGCCGGTTAAAAATGCCGATTTATGGCAGCGACTCGATGATCTGTCTGCGCAATACAAGATCGATTGGCGGTGGGTTAAAGGGCATAGTGGGCATCCGGAAAACGAATTAGCAGATCAGTTAGCTAATCGTGGTGTCGATGAGATTTTAAAAAGGGTTTAAAGCAGTATGCGTCAGATTATTCTCGATACAGAAACAACCGGCCTTGAGTGGTCGGAAGGTCACAATATTATAGAAATCGGCTGTGTTGAAATGCAGCGCCGACGGTTAACCGGTAACCATTATCATCAGTACGTCAAGCCGGATCGCGAGATAGATCAGGAAGCGATGGCGGTGCACGGAATCACTCATGAGTTTCTTGAAGATAAACCACGCTTCAAGGGTATTGCGGATGAGTTTCTCGAGTTTATTCGTGGCGCTGAGCTAATTATCCATAATGCGACGTTTGATATTGGCTTTATTGATGCTGAGTTAGAGCGTAATGGTTACGCGGTTCGGGTCGCCGATATTTGTACTATTACCGACTCTTTGCGTTTGGCGAGGAGTAAGCATCCCGGACAAAAAAATAACTTAAATGCGTTATGCAAACGTTATGGTATCGATAACTCTCATCGTGAATTGCACGGGGCGTTATTGGATTCGGAAATCCTGGCAGATGTTTATCTTGCTCTTACAGGCGGCCAGACGTCGTTATTACTCAGCGATCATGCGGAGACTCAGGAGGGCGATGTAGCTATTGTTAAAAGAGTGGGCGCTGAATCATTAGGTCTGCCAGTACTGCTGGCGACAGATGCAGAAATTGAAGCGCACGAGTTGTTTCTGGATAGATTAGATAAGAGTGCCGGTGGTGAGTGCTTATGGCGAAAAGCCGTGTCTGATGTTTGAGGTAGGAATGGCTGTAGAGACATAACAAAGCGGGCATGATAGCCCGCTTTTTTATAGATTTTTTATGGTTAGTGCAGTGCTATAGTGACAGCCGTGTATCCCACAAGGCTCATGACGACAGTGTATGGAAGGGCCATGATCACCATGCGACCGTATGAAAGACGGATAAGTGGCGCCAGAGCCGATGTCAGTAAGAACAGGAAAGCAGCCTGGCCATTAGGGGTGGCAACACTAGGAATGTTGGTTCCTGTGTTGATCGCGATGGCCAGCGAATCAAAATGATCTTGGGTAATATCGCCAGCTGCTAAAGCTGCAGAGACTTCGTTGATATAAACAGTGGCAACGAAGACATTGTCACTGATGGCGGAAAGCATGCCGTTAGCGATAAAGAAGAAACCAGGCTGGTCTGCCGGATCCATCGCAAGCACCGCATGAATAATAGGTTGGAACAGGTGCTGATCATGTATGACAGAAACTACTGCAAAGAAAACGACTAAAAGAGCGGTAAACGGCAGCGCTTCCTCAAAGGCTTTACCAATCTGATGTTCTTCGGTGATGCCGTTCATGGCTGTTAATACAACGATAACGGTTAAGCCGATCAAGCCCACTGCCGCCAGATGAAATGCTAACGCCAATACAAGGAAAATAGAGACTAAAACCTGAACAGTAAGCTGTGCTTTATCACGAAGGGTGCGTTTTTTGTTTTCCTTAGCAGCAAAGTCTTCAAGAATGTGTCGTACTCTGATCGGCAGCTCAATGCCATAACCGAAGGTACGTGTTTTTTCCAGGGTAAAGCAGGTGATCAGGCCGGCAATAAGAACGGGCATTGTTATCGGGGCCATCAGCACAAAGAATTCAACAAAATCCCATCCCGCTTTTTGAGCAATCAGTAAATTTTGAGGTTCGCCAACTAATGTGCAAACGCCGCCTAATGCCGTACCTACAGCACCATGCATGAGCAGGCTTCGTAAAAATGCACGGAAATCTTCAAGGTCATTCCTGTTTGTTTCTTCAACTGAGTTGTCGTCAGCATGATCATGTTCGTGGTCATAATGTTTACCGGAGGCGACTTTGTGATAAACAGAATAGAATCCGACTCCTACACTAATGAGTACGGCCGTAACAGTAAGGGCGTCGAGGAATGCAGACAGGAATGCAGCCGATAATGAGAATAGTAATGAAAGGCTTGCTTTAGATTTTACCTTTAAAAGAATAATGGTAAAAATCCATAGCAGCATGGATTTCATAAAATAGATGCCTGCAACCATGAACATTAACAGCAGGATAACTTCCAAATTACTGCTTACTTCATGATAAACAGACTCTGGTGATGCCAGTCCTATGACGATTGCTTCAAGGGCTATCAGCCCACCGGGTTGTAGTGGATAGCATTTTAGTGCGAGCGCTAATGTAAATATGAACTCGAATATCAGCGTCCAGCCAGTAACAACCGGCCCTGCTACTAATAAAAGAATAGGGTTTAAAATCAGAAAGCCAATAATGGCCTGCTTGTACCAGACCGGAGAATTCCCTAAGAAATTTCGCATTAATGCCTGAAGAAAAGAGATGGTCATTTATCATCGTCCTAATTGTTAAACAGCTCGTTTGTGACAAACGGAGGCTCGAATGTTGGAGTAGACTAGCAGTAGATTGATAAAATCTGAATAGGAAAGCATGACTATTGCCTGAATAAGCCGGCTTTCAGGGTAAATGTTGACATTTGTCATGTCTCTTTATACTACTTGTATATCAATGGGATACGTAAAATGCGGGTGTTAGTAATCAAATGAATCAAGTGAAAAAGTTGGAGAGGGTAGTGGACGATCTCTATATAGTGGGTTCATCAGGGTCTATGTATTTGAATACGGCAGGCGGTTATTTGCATGCCAGTAAAGAATGTTTGTCAGCACAGAATATTGAGGCAGTTTATCCTGTCGGTATGATCGGGGAGGCGGCTATTCATGCGGTCATTCTCAGAAGAGGTTCTTCGATTCCTTTTGAAAAGGCTAATCTTAGAAACCTGTTGTCAGTGTCTAAAAATGAGCAGGAGTACGTTACATTATCCCGGGCTGCGCAACTGATTATCTGGCATAACGAGCATCGGTTCTGCGGGCGTTGCGGGCATAAAATGTTGCACCATGCTGTTGATTTAGCGAAGCATTGTGAGCACTGCTCATTAGCTCAGTACCCGCGTATTTCGCCTTGTATCATTGTTCTGGTGGTTGATGGCGATCGCTGTGTGCTGGCGCGCTCACCGCGTTTTCCGCCGGGGCGATTCAGTACGTTGGCGGGTTTTATCGAAGCAGGGGAGAGTGCCGAAGCGGCTGTGCATCGGGAAATTCATGAAGAGGTAGGTATCGATGTTAAAAATGTGCGTTATTTTAAAAGTCAGTCCTGGCCTTTTCCGCATTCTTTAATGTTGGGTTTCTTTGCTGATTATGCGGGAGGGGAGTTGCTCGCCGATGGGGTCGAAATTGAGGAGGCTAACTGGTATCACCGCGACGCGATGCCCGATCTTCCTCCTTCATTTGCTATCTCATCTGCTTTGATTCAACAGTTTTTGAACGGGGATGTGTAAGTAGAGATGTCAGGCAGAGGTATGATTTTAGCTTTTGTCTTTAAATAACTTACCGAGTTTTGTTGCCAGTATGACGTTGCCTTCAGCGCGGAGCTGCCCCTTCATGAAGGCGCTCATACCATCCTGTTGCCCTGTGACCACGTTAATGAAAGTTTCGGCGTCCATCAGTAAAGTGATCGATGGATCATGATGCTCGCCCTGAGTAGTCGTGCAGTTTTGCTCGTTGATAGTAATATAAAAGTTATCGTCGTCTTCAAGTAAAAACTGAAAGATAGCTGTGAGGTTTTCAGCGGCATCGGCCTGAAAGCGTGAAGGGAGTTTTGCGATTACGCGGGCTACAGTGATATCTGAACTCATTTATATACATTCCTGTCACGAAAAGTAGTTTACAGTGGATTCGTTAATTGGCTTTTATGGTACATTAGCGGACTTAATACTGATAACTCTTTTTCTGGAGAAACCTGTTGTCTGAATTTTTCTTTGAATACGGTCTGTTTGCGGCGAAAGCCTTTACCGGTTTAATCGTTTTTCTTTTGTTAATCGCCGGAATTTTCATGGTGAGTTCACGCCATCGTCACGATGACAGGGATGGCGCTGTTGATCTGACATCGATTAACGAGTTTTATGAAGATATGAAAGATACTGTCGAAGCGGCAGTATTGGATAAAGATGCTTATAAGCAGCTGCTTAAAGAGCAAAAAAAGCAGGACAAGCTCGAAAGTAAACAGCGCAAGAAAGATGCGAAAAAAGGCATAGAGAAGAAAGAAGAAGAAAAGAAACGTATTTATGTTCTTGATTTTGATGGTGATATCAAAGCCAGTGAAGTAGAGCCGTTGCGTGAAGAAATATCGGCGATACTCACTTTTGCACGCCCTATTGATGAAGTCGTTATTCGTCTTGAAAGTGCTGGTGGTATGGTACATACCTATGGGCTGGCAGCTTCTCAGTTGGCGCGTATAAAAGCCAGCGGTATTCCGTTAACCGTATGTGTCGATCAGGTAGCGGCCAGTGGTGGTTATCTGATGGCATGTTTGGCTGACAGGTTGATTGCTGCACCGTTTGCACTGGTAGGTTCAATCGGTGTGATTGCGCAGGTGCCTAATTTCAATCGTGTCCTGAAAAAGCATGATGTTGATTATGAAATGTTTACCGCCGGAGAATATAAACGAACAGTCACTATGTTTGGTGAAAATACTGAAAAAGGTAAACAGAAGTTTATTGAAGAGCTGGAAGATACTCATGCTTTATTTAAAGAGTTTGTTTCTGATTATCGCCCGCAGTTAGACATTGAAAAAGTAGCCACCGGTGAAGTCTGGTTTGGTAAGCGGGCTTTAGAAGAGAAGCTGGTGGATGAATTATCGACCAGTGATGATTACCTGATGACAGCATGTGATGATGCTGATGTGTTTCGGGTTCGCTATGAGATTAAGAAGTCACTTCAGGAACGTTTGAGTGAAATGGCCATCCAAACAACTGAGGGTGTTGTTTCGAAAATCTGGTCTCGCGTTTCAAACAGTCGTTTCATGACTCGTTAAATAATATTGTTCTATTGTCGATGTTTGCGCTATATTTTTAATAGATATATTAAAAGCAGGACTGAGAAGGGGAGCAGAGCTTGGGGCGGTCAAAAACGGCGACTCAAATACTGAAGGCTGCAGAAACCTTGTTTGCTGAGCAGGGATTCTCAGAAACGACCATGCGCCAGATTACCGCTGCAGCAGATGTAAATCTGGCAGCGGTTAATTATCATTTCGGATCAAAACAGGGGCTTATTCAGGCTGTTTCTGAGCAATATCTTTATCCATTTTGTGAATATATAGATAACGCCACCTCTGAATACCTTGTCAATAATCCACAAGTAACCGTATCTGTAGATGATTTGATCGAGATGGTGATGCGAGCGTTGCTTCATGTCCGGCAGAATAATTCACATGCATTACCGATGTTTATGCGTTTGCTTGACCTTGCTTATATGAAGAATCAAAAAGAGTTACGGGATTATATTCAGAGTGAGCATTACGCTAAGTTAGAGGTGTTTTTAGCGCAGCTTAGAATTGATGCATCGCCGATGGAAGATGATGAGTTTTTCTGGCGTTTGCATTTTCTGCTGGGTTCAATGGTTTTTACTTTATCAAATGTCCATACATTGATGGAAATAGAAAAAAAGGAGTTTGATAAAGAAGATGAAATTGAAAAAATTCTGCATCGAATGGTTCCCGTTATCTCCGCTGGTTTTATGGCGCGTTCCGATAAAACATATTTCTGTCGACTCTGATTTTTATCCTTCATGCATCTGCTGTTAAGTATTAAAAAACAAGTATTAACCTTGTATCACTCCACCGTCATTACCGAGTATCCGGTATCTACCGCGCTTAATGGTGCAGGAGAGCAAGAGGGCTCTGGCTGTACGCCCAGAGGGCTTCATGTTATCCGCGCTAAAGTGGGAGAAAATTTGCCGCTAAACGCCGTATTCGTCGGGCGCCGCTTCACGGGCGAAGTCTATTCTGCAGAACTGGCCAGGCAATTTCCTGAAAGAGATTGGATTCTGACGCGTATTTTATGGTTAAGCGGCAAAGAGCCTGGCAGTAATCGGTTAGGGGCAGTGGATAGCATGCGCCGTTATATCTATATTCATGGTACGCCCGATAGCGAGCCTATGGGCATCCCTGTTTCGCACGGGTGTATACGTATGCGCAATGCGGATGTAAAAGAACTTTACGATCGGGTTCCGGTTGGAACTGAACTGTTTATTGAGGAATAAAAATGGCTTCCGGTCGTTTAATGCTGGATGTACAAGGGGTGTCACTGACGCCTGCAGAGCGGGATATGATTGGCCATCCTGAGGCGGGTGGTTTGATACTTTTCGGGCGTAACTATCAATGTAAATCGCAACTGCGTGATTTGGTGGCAGATATTCGCCAGCAAAATCCCGATATCCTGATTGCGGTTGATCATGAAGGTGGGCGTGTGCAGCGCTTTCGTCATGAGTTTGTCAGAATTCCCCCCATGAGAGCATTGGCGCGCTTATGGGAACGCGATCCGGGGCAAGCAGTCAGTATTGCTGAAGATGTCGGATGGTTGATGGCGGCTGAATTGGTTGAAATCGATGTAGATATCAGCTTCGCGCCTGTGTTGGATATTGACTGGTCTCGTAGTGAAATTATTGGTGATCGCGCTTTTGGTACAACTACCGGGCAGGTTATTGCCCTGGCTAGCGGCTTTATGCGCGGTATGCATGCGGCGGGCATGGCCGCTACAGGTAAGCATTTTCCTGGCCATGGTTGGGTTGCTGCCGACTCTCATCTGGATATTCCCTGTGATGAGCGTTCCTATGATCTGTTGTGTGCGGCGGATATCAAACCGTTTAAAGCCTTAATTGATCAAGGGTTAGACGCGATCATGCCTGCGCATATTATTTATCAGCAGTTGGATCAAAAAACGGCGGGTTTTTCCGAATTCTGGCTAAAGCGTATTTTACGCGAAACGTTAGGGTTTCGCGGTGTTATTTTTAGTGATGATCTTGGTATGGCGGGTGCGTCTGCAGCGGGAGGGTTTATAGAAAGAACTCAGGCGGCGCTGTATGCCGGATGTGATATGGCGCTGGTGTGTAATCACCCTGAAGGAGCGCAGCAGGTGCTCACGTATCTGGATAACCATCAGTTTGCTGCCACTGTCTCTATTCAAACCATGAAGCATAAAAAGAATGTTTTCGATGCTCAGCGTTTTGAGCGCGTAGCTGATTTAATTCAATCTCTGGAGGTTTGAGTTTCACATGGATGTAAAGGTGATTTTAGATAGTCTGAATGTTTGGTTGACTCAATATTTGTCGGTTGGCCAGGAAAATAGCTGGATACTCAGTGTTTTTGTTATTGTGTTGATGATGGTGGTCGGCGTATTTGTTATTCGTATAATGTTCGGCCGTATGGCGAATCAGCTGAAGCGGACCAGAAATATATGGGATGATATTCTGCTTGAGTCGGCCAGGCGTCCGGCTGTAATGATGATTTGGGTGTTGGGCGTGAGTTGGGCATTGGATGTCATTGATGTGCAAACGGGTACGGTCTTGCTTGATGTGGTCGGACCGTTACGTAAGGTTGCTGTTATTGTTTTGCTCGGATGGTTTTTAATTCGCTTTATTCAAGCCGCTGAAGCGGCGTTGATTGATCCCTCAGGTATAGATACAACACTCGATGCTACAACCATCAGCGCTATAGGAAAGCTGTTGCGATTATCGTTGATCATCACTGTGTCGCTGGTTGTGTTACAAAGCTTTGGTTACAGTATTTCCGGGGTGTTGGCGTTTGGTGGTATTGGTGGTTTGGCGGTTGGTTTTGCTGCGAAAGATTTATTGGCTAATTTCTTCGGTGGTCTGATGATTTACATGGACCGTCCTTTTAAAGTGGGAGATTGGGTACGAAGCCCTGATAAAAATATTGAAGGGACGGTTGAAGATATTGGCTGGCGGCTCACGCGCATACTTACGTTTGATAAGCGGCCCTTGTATGTTCCCAATGCGACGTTTGCCAGCATTTCGGTTGAAAACCCTTCGCGTATGACGCATCGGCGTATCTATGAAACGGTTGGGGTACGATATTGTGACCTTAAAACCGTAAAAGATATTGTTGATGATGTGAGGGAGTTGTTGCGTCATCATCCTGAGATTGATCAGGATCAGACCCTGATAGTCAATCTGAATAAATTTGCTCCTTCGTCGTTAGATTTCTTTGTATATACTTTTACCAAAACAACCAATTGGGTTCGCTTTCATCAGGTCAAAGAGGATGTGCTGTTGTCGATTATGGAGATCGTTGAGAAGCATGGCGCTGAGGTGGCTTTTCCTACGAGTACCGTACATTTATTGCCCGAAAGGGAGCTTCATCAGGCGGAGCTTGTTAATCCTGGCATGGTTAACAAATATGGTTAAACCCTACGACAAATGAGCTGAGGGCCCGGAAACGGGCCAGTAAAGAGCTCGTCAAGAGGGTTAATAAGCTGCTGTTTAAATCTGATGCTGTCTGGCGGCAGTGCGCTAAACCAGTAAGCTACAGAGCTGCCGGCAGCCCTGTAATCGGTGTAATTTCAATGCAAAAGTATTGTTCAGTTGAGTGGTGTGGCGTAAACAAGAATGCCAAACAACGGATGATCTATATAGTGGGCCTCTTTCGACTTCATGCGGCGGGGCTCGTCCAATACAGCGGTGATCGTTCTGATTGACCCATCTTCCAGCGTAATATTGCGGCGTAGCTGAAGATCCGGCTTGAAGTGCAGGTAATGTCCCCGATCAACGGTGATCGCGCCTTCAAGTTCGTAATAGCCATCTGCCATCATATTACCGGCTTGTATAGCGACTGGTTGTGAGTCACGGCTTTTTCGGACCGGTTGGCTCCATGATTTATGATACAGCACGCGTAAGCCGCTGGTATTCCGGATTCTTTGATCAGTGCTTTTTAGCATAAAGCTAGCGGCTGAGCGTTCATTGTAACCGCCACCGGATAAGCTGATACCGGAAGCGGGGGCTTTGTCAGGTATTGGCCAGTACTCACTGTTAACGGAGGCGTCGTCACGACTGAAGATAAGTACTTCGATGCCGTAGGCGGTGGCTGCTTGTGCGGCGTTGTGCAAGCCGAGTAAAAGGAATACGACACAGCACGAGAGAATTTTTTTCATTAATTTACCTTACCTAGCTCTTTAAGCAAATTTTCAACAGCACTGAAGCGCTGTTCAGTATCGTCCATTTCCAGAGAAAAACGGAGATGGCTGGCGCCTTCAAGTTTATATTTTTTAGGTTGTTTTTGAATCATCATCACTATTGTAAATGGGTCTACTTTGGGTGATTGTTCAAACTCAATGCGCCCGCTTTGGCTTCCTGCATCCAGTTTCAGTATACCCAATTGCTCTGCAAGCAGTTTTAATGAGGTTAGTCTGAATAGATTTTTTGTGGTTTCAGGCAGAAGACCAAATCTATCTATCATTTCAATCTGTAATTCTGTTAGTTCTGTTTCATTTTTTGCGCTGGAAATACGTTTATACATGATTAAGCGGCTATGTACATCAGGAAGATAGTCGTTTTTTATCAGCGCTGGAATGTGCAGATTGATCTCGGCACCATGATGAAGAGGCCTGTCCATGTTCGGTGTTTTGCCTTCTTTGATGGACTGAATTGCCTCTTCCAGCATTTCCATATAAAGCGTGAACCCGATTCCCTGAATCTGGCCGCTCTGGTCGTCACCCAAGAGCTCACCTGCACCGCGTATTTCAAGGTCGTGAGTGGCGAGGGTGAAGCCTGCACCGAGGTCTTCAGCTTGTGCAATGGCTTCCAGGCGTTTGTTGGCATCCTTGCTGATGCTTTTGGTGGGTGGCGTCAGCATATAAGCATAAGCCTGATGATGTGATCGGCCCACACGGCCACGCAGTTGATGTAGTTGGGCGAGGCCGAACTTATCGGCCCGATCTATAATAATGGTGTTAGCGTTGGGGATATCAATTCCGGTTTCAATAATCGTGGTACACAGCAGCAGGTTGTGGCGCTTATGGTAGAAGTCAGCCATGACTTGCTCCAATTCACGCTCGCGCATCTGTCCATGCCCAATGCCGATGCGGGCTTCGGGTACCAGTGCGGCTAATTCTTCAGCTGTTTTTTCTATTGTTTTAACTTCATTATGCAGATAGTACACCTGACCGCCACGCAATAACTCACGCAGGATGGCTTCTTTTATCAAAGGTGAGTTTGATTCGCGCACAAACGTTTTTACAGCCAGTCTTCGTGCCGGTGGTGTTGCAATGATGGACAGATCACGCATACCCGACATCGCCATGTTAAGCGTACGGGGAATGGGCGTGGCGGTCATGGTAAGAATGTCGACTTCTGAGCGCAGTGATTTTAAGCGCTCTTTTTGCTGTACGCCGAAGCGGTGTTCTTCGTCGATGATCACCAGCCCCAGGTTTTTGAAGACGATGTCGCCCTGAAGTAATTTATGTGTGCCGATGATGATATCAATTTGGCCATTGTTAAGTTTCTCGATAGCATCGGCTTGCTGTTTGCCGCTGCGAAAACGAGAGATGAGCTCAATCATAACCGGCCAGTCGGCAAAGCGGTCTTTGAAGTTATCAAAATGCTGCTGGGCCAGCAGGGTTGTCGGGACCAGAATAGCGACTTGTTTACCCGAGTGAGCGGCAATAAATGCGGCGCGCATGGCCACTTCAGTTTTACCAAAGCCCACATCGCCGCAGATGAGCCGATCCATCGGTTGAGGTGAAATCATGTCGCGAAGCACCGAGGTGATGGCCATTTCCTGGTCGGGTGTTTCTTCAAAGGGAAAGCCCGAAACAAATTGTTGATACTCTTGGGCTGGGTCGCTAAACGCAAAACCTTTTCGCGCTGCCCGTCTGGCATAAATGTCGAGAAGTTCTGCGGCTGTATCGCGTACCTTTTCAGCGGCTTTTTGGCGTGCTTTGCTCCATTGTTCGGTGCCAAGCCTGTGTAAAGGTGCCAGCTCATCGCTGCTGCCGCTATAGCGACTGATCAGATGTAGCGAGGAGACGGGGACATAGAGTTTTGCATCATTTGCATAAGATAGTGCAACAAACTCGTTGGTCTGGCCGTCCAGGTCGATGGTTTGCAGGCCTAAATAACGTCCGATGCCGTGATCAAGATGAACCACCGGAGCATTAGGAGCCAGCTCTGCCAGGTTGCGAACGATGAGGTCTGTTTGATCCTTATCTCTGGCGCGTCGTCGACGCTGAAAAACCTGGCGGCCAAATAGCTGTGATTCGGAGATGACATGCATCGATCCGCTGATGCTTAAACCGCGGTTAATAGGGTATACGGTCAGGGCGCAACTATGCTCGTCATCCAGAAAAGCTTGCCAGTTGTCAACGGATGTCGGTTTGATATTGGCTTTGGCGAGCAAATCCTGCAGAGCTGCCCGGCGTCCTGCTGATTCGGCACAAAATAAAATCCGGTCATTAGGGTGTGTGGCAATAAAATCTGTGAGTAGCGCTAACGGCGATGTCGATTGGGCGTTAACCGTTAAGTCACTGGTTTCCTCACAAGGGAGGTTGATTCTGCCGGCAGAGTTTTCCTTGGCCGGGTCGCTGCTGAATTGCAGGCGACGAAAAGACTTGAGTGCTGCAAAAAACTCTTCTTTAGGTGTGAAGATAGCTCTGGGTGGCAGGATCGGGCGTTCTATATCGTGGCGGCGCTCTTCATAGCGATTATTAACATCATTCCAAAATTGCTGGCAGGAATGCTCAAGAGAACCATCAGTAATGATCAGTGTGTCTTTGGGGAGATAATCAAAAAGTGTTGCCGTGTCATCAAAGAAAAATGGCAGATAATACTCTATTCCCGGTGGTGCAAAGCCGTTGCTGACATCCTGGTAAGTGGGGCAGCGTCGCTGATCTGTATCAAAGGCGTTACGCCAGTTGTGTTTGAACTTTTTGATGGCCTCTGTTGTGAGTGGCACTTCGCGGGCAGGTAAGAGGCGTATCTGCTCAATCTTGTCGATAGATCGTTGTGATTCGGCATCAAATGTTCTCAGAGAGTCTATTTCGTCATCAAACAGATCAATTCGAAATGGCGTTTCTGAGCCCATGGGATACAGGTCAATTATGGATCCTCTGACCGTATACTCGCCGTGCTCGTTGACGGTGTCCACGGCACGGTAGCCGGCATCGCTCAATTGTTGTCGTAGTATATCGATATTCAGCTGTTGGCCGGTCTGTAGTACGAGTGAGTGAGCCTGAAGAAAGCTTGATGGCGCTATCCGGTGCATCAGCGTGCTGATCGGAACAATAACGACACCATGCGTAAGCTGAGATAATTGCTTAAGGGTGCTTACCCGGGTAGAAGTAATGTCCTGATGGGGTGAAAAAGTATCATAGGGGAGTGTTTCCCAATCAGGAAAGGGTAATATTTGCAGGTTCTGCGCTGCTGAATAGAAATGAATTTCATTTTCCAGCAGGCTTGCGGTGTCACTGTTTCGTGAGATGACAAGGGTGAGTTGTTGGTGCTTGAGAGCCGCCTGAGCGATGAGTAATCCGGCAGCACTCTGGTGTGCCTGGCCAATCCATTTGATATCACCCGGTTTTGTCGGTATCGGAAATACCAGATTTGTCACGAAACCTCTCCCTTTCCAGGCTTGTTACTGAGCCTGTTGTTAAGCTGGTTATTAAATAATGAGAAGCGGCCTATATTACAGGCTGGATGAAAAAAGCGATATAAGGCCTTGAAAAATCATCCGGCTAAAGTACTAGTGTGAGATTGTTTGCCCGTTGCGTGATAAAAGGGGATAATGTTCCGCAATTTTTTAACGTACGTTGATGTAAAGTTGGAGAAGCCTGTGAGCCAAGATCAAGTATTCGCTGAATGGAAAGAACGCGAAGCGACTGCAGAGTCAATGATTCCTTTGATCGGTCGTTTGTACCGTGATCGTAATATTGAAACTTCTGTATATGGTCGTCTGATTGTTAAGCGATCTGTGATTGATGTGCTGAAAGCGCACCGTTTCGTGCGGCAGATGGAAGCACAAGAGCTGACTGTGCAGGACACTTATCCTGTATTGGAGGCCATTGAGTCTCTGGACGTTAGTGGTGCTCATGTTGATGTCGGTAAGATGGCAGTGCTGTTCCGCCAGAATGGCAACGGCCGTAGCATGAAAGAGTTTCTGGAAGAAGAATTGGCATCGGTTATCGGTGTTGAAGCTCGCCAGGGTACTGATGTCGTGCTTTACGGTTTCGGTCGTATAGGTCGTTTGTTGGCGCGTTTGCTCATCGAGCGTACCGGTGGCGGGCAGTCTTTACGTCTGCGTGCCATTGTTGTGCGTAAGGGCAATGCAAGTAATGACCTGGAGAAGCGTGCCAGCTTGTTGCGTCGTGATTCGGTGCATGGTTCTTTCAAAGGGACTATACAGATCGATGAAGAGAACAATACCCTGATTGCCAATGGTAATGAGATCAAGGTGATTTTCGCAAGCTCTCCTGATCAGATCGATTACACACAGTACGGAATTAATAACGCAATCGTTATCGATAACACCGGTATGTGGCGTGATAAAGAAGGTTTGTCTTTGCACCTTAAGTCAAAAGGTGTGGCGCGTGTTTTGCTGACAGCGCCAGGTAAAGGTGTCAAAAACATCGTAATGGGTGTTAATCATCATGATATTGAAGATGAGGATCTGATCTTATCTGCAGCATCGTGCACAACGAATGCCATCACACCAGTGCTGAAGGCTGTTAACGATGCATACGGTATTGAGAATGGTCATGTTGAGACTGTTCATTCTTACACAAATGATCAGAACCTGATCGACAACTACCATAAAGGTGATCGTCGTGGTCGTGCGGCTGGTCTGAATATGGTTATTACTGAGACAGGTGCTGCCAAAGCGGTCTCTAAAGCGCTTCCTGTGATGGAGGGTAAGCTGACGGGTAATGCGATTCGTGTGCCTACACCGAATGTATCAATGGCTATTTTGAATCTCAATCTTACAAAAGCGGTTGATCGTGAAGGGCTTAATGATTATTTGCGTAATGCGGCGTTGCATTCGCCCTTGCAGAAGCAGATCGCTTACAGCAACTCGCCTGAAGCCGTGTCGAGTGACTTTGTGGGTTCGCGTGCAGCAGGTATTGTTGATGCGTTAGCGACAATCGCAACAGGTAATCGTTGTGTGTTGTATGTTTGGTATGATAATGAATTTGGCTATAGCTGTCAGGTTATTCGTATGGCTCAGAAGATGGCTGATGTCACTTTGCCTGCGTTTCCCAAAGCAAATAAATAGTTGATATTTTTCAGAAAAAAACCGCATGACGCGGTTTTTTTTGATCTTATTGTCGTTATTTCTTTTAATTCTATATATAGACTAAATAGATCTAGCTGTTTTGCCTAAGTACGCCCAAGGTAGCAGCGGTTTTGCCGTGGCTCTTTGTAGATATGGAGTGTGGCGCTCAGGTATACTTAATGAGTTTTTAGGTGGGGTTGTTCGTTTTCCTAATAAGAAGATCGGTAATAATAGACCGTATAGTTTAAATGACGGTTTGTAATATCCGGCGGAAAGGAAGCAAGATCTCGAAAAATTTAATCGTGATTGGGTGAGGTGTATGATCAAGATCAATAAAGGTCTAGATCTACCGATAACGGGTTCTCCGCATCAGACTGTTAAAAGTTCTGTGGCGGAAATTCGGTCGGTCGCCGTGATTGGGCCAGACTATATTGGTTGTAAACCAACTATGGCCGTCAAGGTGGGTGATCGAGTAAAACTCGGTCAAGTGATCTTTTCCGATAAGAAAACTGAAGGCGTTCAGGTAACTGCACCAGGTGCTGGGGTAGTAAGCGAGATCAATCGAGGAGAGCGTCGGGCTCTTCAATCGGTTGTTATTGAGCTGGATGCTGAAGAAGAAGCAATAGAATTCGCACGTTATGATGTTGCTCAGCTCTCGGCTGTTACGCGTGAGCAAGTAGTTGAAAATCTTCAGGCATCAGGCCTGTGGACAGCATTTCGCACGCGTCCGTTTAGTCGGGTGCCTGCGGTAGCTACTGTGCCGGTTTCTATTTTTGTAACTGCAATTGATACGAATCCGTTGGCGGCAGATCCTGCATTATTCATTAAAGAATACGCTGATGATTTCGCCAACGGCTTAACACTGCTGACAAAGCTGAGTGAGAAAGCGGTTTATCTGTGTAAAGCGCCGGGCACAAAAGTCCCCAGCGTTGATGGCGTCACTGTCGAAGAGTTCGATGGTCCTCATCCTGCAGGTAATGCCGGAACTCACATACACCACCTTGATCCGGTGTCTCGTACAAAAACTGTATGGACTGTTGGTTATCAGGACGTGGTTGCTATCGGTAAACTATTTACTGAAGGCCGTCTGTTTGTTGAGCGCTTTGTATCTGTTGCTGGTCCGCATGTTAATAAGTCTGCCATTCTTAAAACCCGTCTGGGTGCTAAGTTGAGTGAGTTGACTGTTGGCCTGCTGCCTACCGGTGAGAACCGTTTGATTAATGGTTCTGTCTGGAATGGTCGGACGGCAAAAGGTCCTCTTGGGTATCTGGGGCGTTATGCTAATCAGGTAACCGTATTGACCGAAGGAAATAAACGTGAATTTCTTGGCTGGGTATTGCCTGGTGCCAATAAATTTTCTGTTCTGAACGTCTTTACATCGTTCCTCTCGTCTGGCAAAAAGTTCGATTTCACAACCACCACAAATGGTTCTGAGCGAGCAATGGTTCCTGTGGGACAGTTTGAAGAACTGATGCCGCTGGATATTTTGCCAACTCAACTGCTACGTGCGTTAGTCACCGGGGATATCGTAGCTGCTATGCAGTTAGGTTGCCTGGAACTCGACGAAGAAGATCTGGCCCTTTGTACTTTTGCCTGTACTGGCAAGTATGAATACGGTCCAATCCTTCGCGATAATCTGACTCGCATAGAGAAAGAAGCCTAAGAGAGGCAGCGTATGAGTATCAGAAATATACTTGATAAAATGGAGCCGCATTTCCATAAAGGCGGTAAGTACGAGAATTGGTATGCGCTGTATGAAGCAGCAGATACCATTTTTTATACACCTGGATATGTTACCAAAACAGCGTCACACGTACGGGATGGTATCGATCTTAAACGTATGATGATTTTGGTTTGGATGTGTACCTTCCCTGCAATTTTTGCAGGTCTGTACAACGTCGGATACCAGGCAAATACAGCGATGGCTGGTATGGGTCTGACCGAAGCGGAAGGCTGGCGTGGTGCTCTTGCCGGTGCTTTGACCGGATTTGATGCAAGCAGTATCTGGGATAATATTATCCATGGTGCTGTTTACTGGGTGCCTATTTATGCAACGGTCTTTATTGTCGGCGGCTTCTGGGAAGTTCTGTTTGCAATGAAGCGTGGTCATGAAGTTAACGAAGGTTTCTTCGTAACCTCGATCTTGTTTGCATTGATCCTTCCACCAACGGTTCCTTTATGGCAGGTTGCTCTGGGGATTAGTTTTGGTGTGGTTATCGGTAAAGAAGTGTTTGGTGGTACAGGAAAAAACTTCCTGAACCCGGCGCTGACTGGCCGTGCCTTTCTGTTCTTCGCATATCCTGCACAAATGTCGGGTGATGCTATCTGGACTGCCGTTGATGGTTTTTCAGGTGCAACGCCTCTGGGTTTGGCAGCAGCGGGTGGTGTTGATGCCATTCTTGCTCAAAACCTGACGTGGATGGATGCCTTCCTTGGGCAGATTCAGGGCTCTGTAGGTGAAACATCTACCATCGCAATTATCATTGGTGGGGCTGTGCTGCTAGTAGCTAAAGTAGCTGCATGGCGTATCGTTGCTGGTGTGTTTGCCGGTATGGTCGCGATGTCCGTCTTACTGAACATTATTGGTTCTGATACGAACCCTATGTTTGCTCTGCCTTTTTACTGGCACTTTGTGTTAGGTGGATTCGCATTTGGTATGTTCTTTATGGCTACCGACCCGGTTTCAGCTTCAATGACAAATACCGGTAAATTGTACTTTGGTGCACTGATCGGCATTATGGTGGTGTTAATTCGTGTCGTTAACCCAGCATTCCCTGAAGGTATGATGCTAGCGATTCTGTTCGGTAACTTGTTTGCACCATTGATTGACAACTTTGTCATTCAGGCAAACATTAAACGGAGGATGGCGCGCAATGTCGGCTAATAACGATACAATCGGTAAAACGATTACCGTCACCGTATTACTCTGTGTTGTCTGTTCTGTGATCGTATCTGCAGCTGCAGTGCTTCTTAAGCCCCAGCAGATTGCAAACAAAGAGCTAGACAGAAAGACAAATATTCTGGCGGCGGCTGGTTTGATGGATTCTTCAAAAACGGTTGAAGAGCTGTTCTCTCAGATCACTACCAAAGTGATTGATCTTGAAACGGGCGAGTTCACGGATGAGGTTGACGCTGCAACATTTGATGCACGTAAAGCCTCAAAAGATCCTGCTCTATCCAATCAATTGGATCGACAGGTCGATATCGCATCAATTAAACGCCAGGCTAAGTACCAAACGGTTTACTTGGTTGAGACTGACGGTAAGCTTGAAACAGTCATTTTGCCTGTTCATGGTTATGGTCTTTGGTCAACACTTTATGGATTCCTTGCTTTAGAAGGTGATCTTAATACAGTGGTTGGTTTAGGCTTTTACTCTCATGCTGAAACGCCGGGACTCGGTGGTGAAGTAGATAACCCTCTTTGGAAGTCGCAGTGGCCTGGCAAGAAAGTTTATGCTGATGGCGCTATGGAACCAGTGTTGGGGTTAATTAAAGGTAAGGTGGATGCTGCTGCTGCAGATGCAGTCCACCAAATCGATGGCCTTTCCGGTGCGACACTTACCAGTAATGGTGTGTCTAACATGGTTAAATTCTGGATGGGTGAAAACGGGTATGCCCCGTTTCTTTCTAATCTGAAAGCTGGGGGGGTGTAAATTATGTCTGAAACTAGAGATATTTTGACGGGCCCTATCGTCAAAAATAACCCGATTGCATTACAGATTCTTGGTATTTGTTCCGCCCTGGCGGTAACGACGAACATGAATACAGCGTTTGTAATGACGCTGGCTGTAATCTCAGTAACTGCATTTTCAAATATGTTTGTGTCTATGATTCGTAATCATATGCCCAGCAGTATTCGTATTATCTGTCAGATGACAATTATTGCCTCTTTGGTAATTGTTGTTGATCAGATTCTGAAAGCGGTTGCTTATGATATTTCAAAACAATTATCAGTCTTCGTCGGTTTGATTATCACGAACTGTATCGTCATGGGTCGTGCTGAAGCCTTTGCTATGAAGAACCCTCCGGGGATCTCTTTCATGGATGGTATCGGAAATGGACTGGGTTATGGTGCAGTGCTGATGTTTGTTGCTTTTTTCCGTGAGTTATTCGGATCAGGCAGTCTGTTTGGCGTTGAAATTCTTCCGTTGGTCACTAATGGTGGTTGGTATCAGGCCAATGGCATGATGTTGTTGCCGCCAAGTGCATTCTTTATCATCGGTGGATTCATCTGGATCATACGTACCTATGATAAAAAGCAGGTAGAGGCTCCTGAGTTCATCATGGCGTCAAACTCTAAGAAGGGGGCTGTATAATGGAACAATATATCAGTCTGGCTATTCGGGCTATCTTCGTCGAAAACATGGCGTTGGCGTTCTTTCTCGGAATGTGTACTTTCCTTGCGATTTCGAAGAAAGTGCAAACCGCGATTGGTCTTGGTATTGCGGTCATCGTAGTGCTTGCTATTACTACCCCTGTGAATAACCTCCTTTATAACGGACTGTTGCGAGAAGGTGCATTGGCTTGGGCCGGTTATCCGGAAGTAGATCTGAGCTTTTTGGGGTACATCTCCTATATTGGAGTAATCGCGGCGATCGTACAGATCCTTGAGATGGTGTTGGATAAATTCTTCCCGGCACTTTATAACGCGTTGGGTGTGTTCCTTCCGTTAATTACGGTTAACTGCGCAATTATGGGTGCGGCTCTCTTTATGGTAGAGCGTGACTATAACTTCGGTGAAAGCGTAGTCTATGGCGTAGGTGCGGGTATTGGCTGGGCGTTGGCAATTGCTGCGTTGGCAGGTATCCGTGAAAAATTGAAATATAGCGACGTTCCGGATGGACTTCGTGGCCTGGGTATCACCTTCGTTACTGTTGGTTTGATGTCTCTGGGTTTCATGTCGTTCTCTGGCGTACAGCTGTAATGTTGCTAGGCATGTTCAACAAAAGGATGGATTAAGCCCATGAATGCTGAAATCGTTCTCGGTGTTGTCATGTTTACCGTCGTAGTGCTTGCACTCGTGGCGGTAATTCTGGCAGCGCGTTCTAAATTAGTGAGTTCTGGTGATGTCGTTATTAATATCAACGATGATCCGGAAAAATCTATCACCGTTGCAGCAGGCGGTAAGCTTCTGCAGACACTCTCAAACGTTGGGATTTTTGTCCCGTCGGCTTGTGGTGGCGGTGGTACATGTGCGCAGTGTAAATGTCAGGTTCTTGAGGGAGGTGGTTCTATGCTGCCTACTGAAGAATCTCACTTTACTATGCGTGAAGCGAAAGATGGCTGGCGCTTATCATGTCAGGTTGCTGTTAAGCAGGACATGAGTATTGAGCTTGAAGAGGAAATCTTTGGTGTTAAGAAGTGGGAATGTACGGTTGAGTCAAACCCGAACGTTGCTACTTTTATCAAAGAACTGACGCTGAGATTACCTGAAGGTGAAAATGTTGATTTTCGCGCGGGTGGTTATGTTCAATTAGAAGCGCCTGCTCACGAAGTTCATTATAAAGACTTTGACATTGAAGAAGAGTATCGCGGTGACTGGGATAAGTTTAACCAGTGGAAGTATGTTTCTAAGGTAACGGAGCCTGTTATCCGAGCATACTCAATGGCGAATTATCCTGAAGAAGTGGGTATTGTTAAGTTCAATATTCGTATCGCTTCCCCGCCTCCTGGAAAAGATGATCTCCCTCCGGGACAGATGTCTTCTTACGTGTTCAGTCTGAAACCAGGTGATAAAATCACTGTATACGGGCCGTTTGGTGAGTTCTTTGCAAAAGATACTGACAATGAAATGGTCTTCATCGGTGGTGGTGCGGGTATGGCGCCAATGCGCTCGCACATTTTCGACCAGTTAAAACGATTGAAGTCTAAGCGTAAAATGTCGTTCTGGTACGGTGCCCGTTCGTTGCGTGAGTGCTTCTATAACGAAGAATATGATCAGCTTCAGGCTGAGAATGAAAACTTCGAGTGGCATTTGGCATTGTCAGACCCTCAACCAGAAGATAACTGGGAGGGAATGTCCGGGTTTATCCATAATGTGTTGTATGAAAACTATCTGAAGGACCATGAAGCGCCTGAAGATTGTGAGTACTATATGTGTGGACCACCTATGATGAACGCGGCGGTTGTGCAGATGCTGCTGGACTTAGGTGTCGAGCCTGAAAATATCTTGCTTGATGATTTCGGTGGTTAAGCATTGATGGATACACGCATTCGTGTCCCTAAATGGCCGGCAGCATTGCTGCTGGCCTTTTTGTTTTTGCTGGGATGTGCTGAAGAAAAACAAAATTCTGACATTGTTTCTTTTTCCGGGGTAACAATGGGTACGACATTCACTGTGAAGTGGGTGGACTCAAGCGATGCCAAAGTGCCGGGTATTCGTGAAGAGGTAACGAAAGCGCTGCTGGAAGTGAATCAGGCAATGTCTACGTATATTGCGGACTCCGAGTTGTCGCAATTTAATCAACTGCCTGTGAATAGTGAATTGAACATTAGCGAGGCATTATTCTTCGTCTTAAATCTCGCTCAGAATATTAGTCATCAAACAGCGGGTTCATTTGATGTAACCGTTGGACCGCTGGTTAACTTGTGGGGTTTCGGGCCTGATGGGCGAGTGATCAAAGCGCCGGCAGAGGCGCAAGTGACGCTTTTGAAGCAGCGGATTGGCTTTGATAAATTGCTGCTTAAAGCAGATCCGGCGCGGGCGATAAAAACAGCGGATCTTTATGTGGACTTATCGGCAATTGCTAAAGGTTATGGCGTCGATATTCTGGCTGACATAATGAATAAGAACCATATTGATAATTTTCTGGTTGAGATTGGCGGCGAGCTACGTGCGCAGGGCACAAAGCCAGGAAACGAAGACTGGAAAATCGCGGTCGAAAGCCCCGTCATTGGTGAGCGAAAAGTACAAAAAGTATTAAGCATTAGTAATACTGGCATAGCAACATCGGGTGAATATCGTAACTATTTTGAAGAGAATGGTATTCGGTACTCGCATACGATCAATCCAGAAACGGGCAAACCGATTACGCATAAATTAGCCTCAGTTACGGTGCTTATGGCTACCTGTGCAGAAGCAGACGCGATGGCTACCGCATTTATGGTAATGGGAGAGGATCGAGCTTATGATTTTGCCGTTAAGCATAATATAGATGCTTTTTTTATTGTAAAATCAGATCAATATTTTATTGAAAAAATGACACCGGGTTTTGAAAAACGCTTGGTGAAGTGAGGTTGATGTGGATATTTTTATCTTTGTTTTTGCTGGGTTGATGTTGATCATTCTGGCGATGTCGGTTGGCGTTATTATGGGTGGCAAGCCGATTGCGGGTTCGTGTGGCGGTATGGCGTCACTGGGCATGGATACAGCCTGTGATATATGTGCTGGCGATAAAAGCATATGTGAAGATGAAGACGAAAAGAATCGTCGTATCTCCGAATTAGCGAAAATAGACAGCCTTGCTTATGAAGTTAAGTCTAAAAGTTGATTGTGGAGTGATGGCTATCGCCTATTTAGTAATGTGTGAACCGATCTAACGCATAATAAAGTGTAACGAATAACTAAGGGGAAATAGATGGCTGTTTATGACTATGACGTCGTCGTGATTGGTTCAGGTCCGGCGGGAGAGGGAGCAGCAATGAATGCTGCAAAGAATGGGCGTCGTGTTGCGATCGTAGAAGAGCAAGATTCTGTTGGTGGTAATTGTACTCATAAAGGGACTATTCCTTCAAAAGCGCTACGTCACTCGGTTAAACAGATTATCGAATTTAATACTAACCCGATGTTTCGGGATATTGGCGAACCGCGTTGGTTTTCTTTTTCGAAGGTGCTCAAACGTGCTGAAAAAGTCATGTCGAACCAGGTGATGCTGCGTACCAATTTTTACGCACGAAACCGTGTTGATGTGTTTTTTGGTAGAGCAGAATTCGAGAATAACACCACGATCATCGTAAAAGAGACACCCAAAGGAGATGAAACACTGCGTACTAAAAGTGTTGTTATCGCTTCTGGATCACGCCCATATTGCCCGCCGGATATTGATTTTACCCATCCGCGAATTTACAACTCAGATACTATACTTAAATTAAGCCATACCCCCAGAACCCTTATTATTTATGGTGCTGGCGTTATTGGTAGTGAATATTGCTCGATCTTCAGTGGGCTTGGTGTGAAAGTTGACCTTATCGATACACAAGATCGCTTGTTGTCTTTTCTTGACGGCGAGATCTCAGATGCGCTGAGTTATCATCTGCGTAATACCGCGGTTAAAATTCGCCATAATGAAGAATATGAAAGTGTAGTCGGTGATGAACACGGTGTTATCCTGAACCTGAAATCAGGTAAACGTATTCGTGCCGATGCTTTCTTGTGGTGTAATGGCAGAACGGGTAATACCGATAATATGAATCTTCAGGCGAGCGGGCTCAAGGCGAATAGCCGTGGACAGTTAACGGTTGATCAGCATTACAAAACTGAAGTAGATAATATTTATGCTGTCGGTGATGTTATCGGTTGGCCAAGTCTGGCATCAGCAGCACTGGATCAGGGCCGTTCGGCTGCTGCCGATCTGGTGGGTACGGGTAATTTCAGGTATATCAATGAAGTGCCAACCGGAATTTACACCATTCCGGAAATCAGTTCGTTAGGTAAAACTGAAGAAGAGCTTACCGCCGAGAAAATTCCTTATGAAGTCGGTCAGGCTTTCTTTAAAGATACCGCGCGTGCGCAGATTTCGAGCCAGCCTGTCGGCATGTTAAAAATCTTGTTTCATCGCGAAACGCTTGCCATCTTAGGTATTCATTGTTTTGGTGATCAGGCATCCGAGATTGTGCATATCGGACAAGCGATTATGCGTCAGGAAGGCAGTGCAAATACGATCGAGTATTTCGTTAATACAACCTTTAACTACCCTACAATGGCGGAAGCTTATCGGGTTGCAGCGATTGCCGGGTTGAATCGTATTGCTAATCTATAGATTCGGTGAACGAAATAAGTGAGTGGAAAGACCGGGCTAGTCCCGGTCTTTTTTGTCAGGCTTCGCGCTATCTTTATAATAGCTGTCTTCGTAATAAATACCTTTGATCTTCAGTTTTTTCTCAACAAAGCGGTTAAAGCGACTCCAGATAAAAAACGCCGGTGTCATCATTATGACGATGGCGAGCATCAATCCGCTGCCTTCATAACCTGTCGGCATCTGCATCGTGCTCCAGTCAAGAAAGCCTAGCTCCCTAAACAAAAGATACCAACCAATCAGAAACAGAAACCCTATACCGGTTGCGATATGGTGAAGCGTATTGTTATTCATTGGTTCTTATTTCCGGTAAAGATGGATACGTAAGGTTGGTAGAAATGGCTCAGGATCGATAACGCTATCTGAGCGCAAAGCTCTGCTGCGTTGTGCGGGTGGTGTGGCTGCTAAATTATTATGCACTGGCAGTTGATCATCTTCACCAAGAGGGATCAGTATAGGGAGAGGGCAGTTTTTTGCAATACGCTGCCAATGCGTAGCGTCAATTTTCCATGCGATATTGGCACGAATAACAGGTACCTGCTTTTGTATTTGAGCTAAAGGCGTATTTTTATCTAACGGTGAGAGTTTCTCTATCTGCCTGTTGATATGTGTTTGCGAAATATCAAGCTTTAACAGCATTTCCATTGCATCATGTGCTGTCAGTTTACGAATGCTGCGGCCGCTGCTGTACCAGCTAAAGCGTATGTTATCGGGTTTTGTTTCTACTAGTGGAATATGCCGGTAACACTGCTTGAGGTGCAATCGACCAAGGCCTGCCTGGTTCATGCGGGCGGCTATAACTTGAGAGCGCTGGTGAAGTTTCTGCGAAATTTCGGGCAATTCGGATTTTTTCAATTGGCCAATGCAGATGCGAAATTGGTCTTTATATCCGTTGAGCTGCTCTGCTGCAGCCAGTAAATCAGGATTTGCTCCCACTAAGCCGAAGCAAGAATGTGTTCTGCGACCATCCTGATGGCCGCTATGCCAGATATCTGTAAAAATTAGTCGGGCATGTCGTTGTTTATCTGCTGCTCGTATTAAGCCCGTTTCGCCTGGCAATGAGATGGGCAACTTGCATAGAGCAAGCTGCTTATCAAAACAGGATAAGGACTCTTTCATTTGTTCGAATGCATCGATAATGTCGTTTACTATAAAGCCAGAGATGCTCATATTGTTTTATCAATCAGTGTTTTCTATGCGTTCAGGTACCGTTTGAATCACACGTTGTGCGATGAGCATACGGCAGTTCTCAGGCATCCGGTAAAAAGACACGGCAATATGCGTCTCTTGTCCTTGCTGAATGATGCGTTGAACCTTTGCGTATAATAAAACTCCCAATAAGGGGTTTGAAAAAACAAGTTTGATGGTAAGAAATTCACCAACCTGATAGTGTTCATCTGCAGCGAAAAACTGCATGCCACCCTCGCTTAGGTTGATCGATTGTTTGGTCAGCTTTTCGATTTCCAGGCCGCTGGTTGCCAGTGTCCGTGTGATCAGGTGCAACTTTTCAGCCTGCAGTTTGAAAAGTTGTGCTAAAAGAGGGTTTGTATCGTTAAGCTGATGAAGCAGGTCGTCTTGTAGCTTGTCGATCCCCTGAACTTCAGAAATTAATTCGAAGTAGGGAGATACCTCAAACTGAGCCGGTTGAAGTGAGACCTTAACTTCGTCAGCGGTGACTCGCTGCACTTCTAACGCTACATTTTTCTCGACCCGATAAAACTGCCTTCGTTCCTGGCTCACAGTCACCTCCTGTTCACGTGTTGTTGACTAGAGTATAGCGGAGATTTTCTTAATATTGTTAGAGTTACTAACCCAACTGTGATTTAATCCGCGACCATGTTCAGACCCTTTTCTATATATGTAGGCTTGCGCTATACCGCAGCCAAACGCAGTAATCATTTCATCTCCTTTATCTCTCTGGTTTCCATGCTGGGGTTGACGTTGGGGGTTGCGGCGTTAATTCTTGTTTTGTCTGTAATGAACGGTTTTGATCGTGAATTGAAAGACAGAATCCTTGGTATGGTTCCTCACGCGACTATCACTGGCTATGAAAAACCGATAGCTGATTGGAAGCAGGTAGCGGCTACTGCCGGGCAAGACTCAAGAGTTATAGCCACTGCTCCTTTTATTACTGCACAAGGCATGCTGACCTCTTCTGGTCAGGTTCGTGGCGTGATAGTGCAAGGCGTTGACCCTATCGCTGAGCGTAAGGTATCGATTGTTTCACAGCATATGCTCAATGGTGAGTGGGATAACCTTAAAAGTGGTGAATTCGGTGTGGTTTTAGGTGATCTGTTAGCCCGCTATTTAGGAGCGCGCGTGGGTGACAAGGTGACACTGGTATTACCTGAAGCCTCTATCAGTGTGGCAGGCGTTACGCCGCGGTTAAAGCGTTTTACTGTCGTCGGTATTTTTTCTGTCGGTGCTGAACTGGATAGTTCTCTTGCCTATATACACATAGATGATGCCGCTCGTTTGAAGCGTATTTCTGCCGGTGTGGAAGGTGTGCGCGTCACTTTCCAGGACCTGTTTGAAGCGCCGGTTGCTGCGCGTGAGATTGCCTCAGCCCTGGAGGGTTACTTCCTTGTTTCTGACTGGACGCGTACGCATGGTAATCTTTTTCAGGCGATTCAAATGGAAAAGAAAATGATCGGTTTGCTGCTTTTTTTGATCGTCTTTGTGGCTGCATTTAATATCGTCTCAACACTGGTGATGGTCGTTACAGATAAGAAATCTGATATTGCTATATTGCGCACACTGGGTGCTACACCCGGCATGATCATGCGTATTTTTATGGTGCAGGGTATTGTTATTGGTTTTGCTGGTACATTTATAGGGTCGGCGCTTGGCGTTATTCTGGCGTTAAGTGTGACGGATCTTGTTGCGTGGGTTGAGCAGGCATTGGGTGTTCAGTTTTTATCTTCGGATGTGTATTTCATCAGCTACTTACCTTCGCAGTTAAACTGGGAAGATGTAGGCCTGATTGCTTCATCTGCCTTGGCGATCAGCTTCCTGGCGACGCTCTATCCGGCATGGCGCGCTTCTAAAACTCAGCCAGCAGAGGCGTTGCGTTATGAATAGTAAAGCTGTATTGGTGTGTGACGCTGTCGGTAAAGTTTACACGGAAGCGGGTAGTCCTTTGGAGGTCTTGAAGGATGTGTGTTTGACGATTACAGAAGGTGAACGAATTTCCATTATGGGAACGTCCGGCTCTGGCAAAAGCACCTTGCTTAATATTCTGGGTGGGCTGGAAGCGCCTACTCAGGGAGAGGTTTGTGTCGGTGGTGAGTCGCTGTACTCTGTGTCTGAAGAAAAAAGAGCACAGATTCGCAACCGCCAGTTGGGTTTTGTCTATCAGTTCCATCATCTGTTGCCAGAGTTTGATGCTGTTGAAAACGTAGCAATGCCATTGTTGTTAGGCAAAGTGGCTATTCATGAAGCGCGAGCCCGGGCTCAAGAGATGTTGAAAGCCGTTGGTTTGTCTGCCCGGTTAACACACAAACCAGCTCAGCTCAGCGGGGGGGAAAGACAGCGTGTGGCTATTGCACGTGCGCTGGTTACTCAGCCTGCCTGTGTATTGATGGATGAACCCACAGGAAACCTGGATAATCATACGGCTAATGATGTTCAGGACCTGATGTCGCGTTTGAATCAGGAGTTTCGAACGTCTTTCATTATTGTCACTCATGACGCTGAATTGGCACATCGTATGGATCGGGTTTTAGAGCTCAG
>NZ_JBFIIH010000026.1:0-36551 GCF_041601355.1 Neptunomonas sp. | reverse complement strand
TCCACAAACCGGCATCATTGCGCATTTATTCGGCGCTGAAGGTGACACCGTACACACCGGGGAGCCGCTGGTCGAATTTGTTACCGATGAAGAAGAGGACAGTGGCACCGTGGTAGGATCTCTGAGTAAAGCCGATACCACCTCCCAGGAAGATGACTTTATGATTGGTGCATCGCCCAGCTCGTTAGCACATCGCCAGCAACGCACCAGTTCTGCAGGCCGGGCGCTTGCCAACCGTCTCGATATTGATCTTGATACGATTAAAGGAACAGGACAACAAGGCTCAATCAGCGTCAGTGATATTGAGCAGGCGGCTCGCTACAACCGGCAATTTGGCGCGCCGGAAAGACTAAAAGGCGTACGTAAGCATATGGCGATCAACATGAGCCAGGCGCATGCTCAAATCGTACCCGTTTCACTGTTTGAAGATGCAAATATCAGTCACTGGCCGCCAAAAACAGATATCACCATGCGATTAATCCAGGCGATTACAGCAGCGTGCCAGAGCGTTCCCATTATTAATAGCTGGTTTGACGGCCAACAACTAACGCTGCGCCCACACAAGCACATTGATCTCGGGGTCGCTGTTGATACAGAAAAAGGGCTGTTTGTACCCGTTTTAAGAAATATTGCGGCACGTTCAGACGCTGAACTTCGCGAAGGATTGAATCAATTACGCAGTGACGTAGCCGCCAGAACCATTCCTGCAGCTGAGTTGAAAGGAGCTACGATCACGCTCAGCAACTTTGGTACCATGGCAGGGAGATATGCAACTCCCGTGGTGGTACCACCACAAGTCGCCATTATCGGCGCCGGTGTCATACGCGAAGCAGCGCTGGTTGAAAAAGGTAAAATAGTGATCGGTAAAGTACTACCAATTTCATTGACTTTTGACCACAGAGTTGCAACTGGAGGAGAGGCTGCGCGCTTTTTACAAATATTTATTAGCTCTCTGGAAGATAAATAAACTAAATTGAAACCAATAGCTTAAGAAACATGTCTAAAAATTAGCAAGTACATATATAGACAGTCTGAGCTACACTAAAATTATAGTGGTAAAAACAGGTGCTAGAAAAATCTTTTCTCTGCAGCGCCTTAACTAGCTCGCCAGCAAACAGAAGGGTGAATGCGATGGGTATCTTTGAGAACTACAAAACGCGCTACACATCAACGATGCAGGAAGAGATGTCTCTGACAGATTATCTCGAACTCTGTAAAACCGATTCTATGGCTTATGCCAGTGCAGCAGAACGTATGCTGAAAGCCATTGGCGAGCCCGAACTCATTGATACTGCCAAAGATCCACGTCTGAGCCGTATCTTTTCCAACAAAGTGATAAAACTGTATCCAGAGTTTGATGAGTTTTATGGTGCTGAAGACGCCATAGAAAATATCGTCTCTTACTTTCGCCATGCTGCACAGGGACTGGAAGAGCGTAAACAGATTCTTTATCTGTTAGGCCCCGTGGGTGGCGGTAAATCCTCATTAGCCGAACGTCTGAAATACCTGATGGAAAAGATCCCTTTTTATGCCATTCAAGGCTCTCCGGTGTATGAATCGCCTTTGGGGTTATTCAACCCGGCAGAAGATGCAGAAATTCTCGAGCAAGAATTCAACATTCCTCGCCGTTATCTGAAAGGTATCATGTCACCGTGGGCAGTAAAGCGCTTACATGAGTACGGTGGTGACATCTCCAAATTTAAAGTGGTGAAGCTCTACCCTTCTATCCTCAATCAGATTGCGATTGCTAAAACCGAGCCGGGCGATGAAAACAATCAGGATATTTCCTGCCTTGTCGGTAAGGTTGATATCCGTAAACTGGAAGAATTCCCACAGCACGACCCTGATGCTTACAGCTTTTCGGGTGCTTTATGTCATGCAAACCAAGGGGTCATGGAGTTTGTTGAGATGTTTAAAGCGCCTATCAAGGTGCTTCATCCTCTGTTAACGGCAACTCAGGAAGGTAACTACAACAGTACCGAAGGAATGGGAGCTATTCCGTACGACGGTATTATTCTTGCCCATTCTAACGAATCTGAGTGGCAGACATTTAAAAACAATAAAACCAATGAGGCCTTTATTGACCGTGTTTACATTGTCAAAGTCCCTTACTGCACACGTATTTCAGAAGAGATAAAAATCTATGAAAAACTTCTGGAAAACAGTTCGTTACACGCAGCACCCTGTGCACCAGACACATTGAATATGCTGGCTCAGTTTTCTGTACTGTCGCGTCTTAAAGAGCCTGAAAACTCTAATCTTTATTCAAAAATGCGTGTTTATAATGGTGAAAACCTGAAAGACACTGATCCTAAAGCCAAGTCGATGCAAGAGTATAAAGACCTCGCTGGAGTCGATGAGGGCATGAAAGGGCTATCGACACGTTTTGCCTTCAAGATTCTGTCAAAAGTCTTTAACTTTGACTCGTCTGAAGTCGCCGCCAACCCAGTCCACCTGATGTATGTGCTGGAACGGGAAATTGAACAGCAACAATTTGCGCCAGAGGTTCAGGAAAAATATATCGGCTTTATTAAAGAATATATTGCCCCTAAATATATCGAACTCCTGGGTAAAGAGATTCAAACCGCTTATCTCGAATCCTATTCCGAGTATGGTCAGAATATCTTTGATCGATACGTAACCTATGCCGATTTCTGGATCCAGGATCAGGAATATCGTGACCCGGAAACAGGCGATATTCTGAACCGACAGGCGATCAGCGAGGAGCTCGAAAAAATCGAGAAACCTGCCGGTATCAGTAACCCTAAAGATTTCCGTCATGAAATTGTTAACTTTGTTCTGCGCGCACGCGCCAGTAACGACGGTAAGAATCCGTCTTGGTCTAGCTATGAAAAAATGCGTTCAGTCATCGAGAAAAAGATGTTCTCTAATACTGAGGACCTGCTCCCCGTTATCTCGTTTAATGCGAAAGGATCGTCTGATGAGCAGAACAAGCATGGCGAATTTGTAAAACGGATGACCGAACGTGGCTATACAGAGAAACAGGTTCGTCTGTTATCTGAATGGTATATACGCGTAAGAAAATCCCAGTAACATAGTTCGGTTTCTCGCCGAGAGAAGGAGTACGGAACATGAGTTACATTATTGATCGCCGTCTCAATAGCAAGAAAAAAAGTGCTGTTAACCGGCAGCGCTTTTTACGCAGATATAAAAAACAGATCAAAGAAGCTGTTGAAGAGTCGATCAAAAAACGCTCAATTCAGGATATGGATCGGGGAGGCCAGATCACTATTCCGCGAAAAGGTACCTCTGAACCACTTTTTCACCATGGTAAAGGCGGCAAACAAACACGTGTTTATCCCGGTAATAAAGAGTTCAACACCGGCGATGAATTCCAACGGCCCCAAGGAGGGGGAGGTGGTGCAGGCCAGGGACAAGCCAGCAATCAGGGTGAAGGGGAAGATGATTTTTCTTTTTCGATTAATCAGGAAGAGTTTCTGGATTTCATGTTTGATGGTTTAGAGCTGCCCTATCTGGTCAAAAAGCAGCTCATGGATGCCACTCAGTTTGAGACGCACCGGGCAGGATTTACTCAGGCAGGATCGCCCGACAAGCTGAATATTATTCGCTCGTTGCGAGCAGCGCATGCACGACGTATTGCGCTGTCCGGCTCTGACCGGAATGAGCTACGCGAGCTGAAAAAGCAATTATGGGCACTCGAAACGGAACCGGTTAGTGATGATCGCAATCAAAAAATACATGCCCTGCGAGAACAGATCAAAGCGCTGGATATCAATAAAAAAAGAGTACCCTTTATCGATGATTTTGATCTGCGTTACAACAATATAGTAAAAACGCCGATACCCTCCAGCAAAGCCGTGATGTTTTGCATCATGGACGTATCAGGCTCAATGACACAATCGATTAAAGAGATAGCCAAACGCTTCTTTATTCTTCTCTACCTGTTTCTGACCCGAAACTATAAGCAAATCGAAGTTGTCTTCGTGCGTCACCACACACATGCGAAAGAGGTCGATGAAGAGGAATTCTTCTACTCACGTGAAACCGGCGGCACTATTGTCTCCAGTGCACTGGAGCTTACTGCCGAAATTCTGCAGCAGCGCTACCCTCGCCATGAGTGGAATATCTACGTGGCACAGGCATCAGATGGCGATAACTGGGACGGTGACTCGCAAAGATGCACCCAGCTGCTAACTGAAAAGATCCTTCCTCTGGTTCAGTATTACGCCTATGTTGAAATTACCAACGGGCCGCAGCAAAACCTCTGGCATGAATATCAACAGATACATCAGAATCACCCGGAACAGTTCGCAATGCAGCATATAGAAGAACTTTCTGACATCTTTCCTGTTTTCCGCCGATTGTTTGAGCGTAAAACCAAGGGGGCCGCATGAGCAATAAGCCAATATCTACTGGTGCAGAATGGACCTTCGAACTGATAGAAGAATATGATCGTGAAATTGGGCGTATCGCAGCTGATTTTGGTCTGGATACCTACCCAAACCAAATCGAGGTAATCACATCCGAGCAGATGATGGATGCTTATGCCTCGGTTGGTATGCCGCTAAACTATCACCACTGGTCGTATGGTAAGCAGTTTGTAGAAACAGAACAGCGTTATAAACGTGGTCAAATGGGCTTAGCCTACGAAATAGTCATTAATTCTAACCCATGCATCGCGTACCTGATGGAAGAGAACACCATGACCATGCAGGCACTGGTCATTGCTCACGCCTGCTACGGACATAATTCATTTTTCAAAGGCAATTACCTGTTTCAAACCTGGACGGATGCCTCTGCGATTGTAGACTACCTGGTCTTTGCTAAGCGCTTTATCGCGCAGTGTGAAGAGCGTCATGGTATTGATGAAGTGGAGTCCATTCTCGACGCTTGTCACGCTTTGATGAATTATGGCGTGAACCGCTACCTGCGTCCCAAACCCTTAACAGCCGAAGAAGAAAAAGAACGCCTGAATGCGCGTGAAGAATACAACCAACGTCATATTAATCAATTGTGGAATACCATTCCGAAAAAAGAGGAAGGAAGCGACTCATCAAAACAACCCCGATACCCTTTAGAGCCTGAAGAAAACCTTCTCTATTTTATTGAAAAAAATGCTCCCCTGCTTGAGTCGTGGCAGCGTGAAATTGTTCGTATAGTACGTAAAATCGCACAGTATTTTTATCCCCAGAAACAAACTCAGGTTATGAATGAAGGCTGGGCGTGCTTCTGGCATTACACATTACTACATCAGCTATATGACGAAGGTTTCGTCAATGACGGCTTCATGATGGAGTTTTTGCATTCCCATAGTAGCGTTGTGTATCAGCCACCTTTTGACAGCAAGTATTTTACTGGTATTAATCCCTATACACTCGGCTATAACATGATGCAGGACATCCGTCGCATCTGTGAGAACCCGACACCTGAAGATTATGAATGGTTTCCGGACATTGCCGGCAGCAACTGGCAAACAACGCTCGATCACGCCATGCGTAACTATAAAGATGAGAGCTTTATTCTGCAGTTTCTTTCTCCGCACCTAATCCGGGAACTCAGATTATTCTCTATTATTGATGATTCAGAAAAACCAACACTGAAAGTTTCCGCCATTCATAACGAACCGGGATACCGTCAAATCCGCGAACAGCTATCCGCCCAATATAACCTCGGAAACAGAGAGCCGAACATACAGGTATATAACGTAGATATTAGAGGAAATCGCTCACTAACACTCCGGCATTTCGTGCATAACAACATGCCATTGGGCGAAGATACTGAAGAGGTGTTAAAACATATCCACACGCTTTGGGGATTCGATGTTCATCTGGAATCTGTTAAACCTGACAATACAACGAGCGCCAGTTACCATTGCCCGCCAAAAGAGAAGCTTGAGCTGTACTAAGGTGCATCGCTATACTCTTAAGCTAAGCGTATGCGAGCGCATTTAAACAGCACTGCCATCTTATGCTGGCATTATTACTCACTATAAAAACAGAGAATTTATAATGGACTGCCTTTTTTGTAAAATAGTAAATAAAGATATTCCGGCGCAAGTTATTTATGAGGACGATCAGGTTATCGCCTTTAACGATATTAACCCACAAGCGCCTTTGCATTTCTTAGTCGTCCCTAAAAAACATATCAGCACGTTAAATGATATTAATGAAGATGAGCGTGAACTGGTAGGCCACATGGTCATGACCGCAGGAAAAATATCTAAAAACCAAGGTATTGCAGAAGATGGATACCGAACCGTTTTTAACTGTAACAGTCATGGGGGGCAAACAGTTTACCATATTCATCTGCATGTTCTCGGTGGAAAAGCCATGGGATGGCCCCCCTACCAAGCGACATTAAAACAGCCAATTTAAGTATTTTTCAAGAAATTATGAACAAAATATGAACATTTCCGTTCATATTTCCTTCATTAAAAGATCTATAGACTTCCCTCACCCCCAAAAAAAACAATACCCAGGGAAGTCTGTCATGAAAAAGCAAATTTTTACTTTCACCGTTTCAGCTCTGGCTATCGCAGTACTATCAGGCTGCTCGGCTACCAACAATAGTTCTTCTCAGACAGATATCAAAAACTCGTCTGAATATCTGGCGCTTCAGCAAGAACTGACCACGGTAAGAAACGCTAAGGGGGATACCTCTCAACTGGAGTCTGAAATTGCACGTCTGACACGAGAAAGCCAGACAACCAGCCTGCTGCCACCCAACCCTCAACCTGGTGAATGCTACGCGCGTGTTGTTGTCCCTGCAAAATACGCCATGGAATCTGAAACTGTTCAGGTAAGAGACGCGGCTCAGCGTATCGAAACAACCGCACCTGAATATGGCTACGCTGAACAACGAGTACTGGTTAAAGAAGCCTATGAGCGCTTAGAAGTCATCCCGGCTACTTACAAAAATGTATCTGAAAACATTGTAGTCGCGGAAGCCTCTGAGAAACTTATTCGTGTGCCCGCTAAATATAAAACAGTCACAGAGAAAATCCTGGTTCGCCCAGCTCACACTGAATGGAAAAAAGGCACTGGCCCCATCCAGAAAGTTGATGCCGGAACCGGTGAAATCATGTGTTTAGTTGAAGTACCCGCTGAATATAAAACCGTAACTAAAACGGTTTTGGTAGAACCTGAAACGGTTAGAACCGTTGCTATTCCGGGTAAAACCCAAAGCATTAAACGTCGTGTAGTAGACCAACCAGCTACTACGCGTAAGGTTGTTGTGCCTGCTGAATACAAAACCGTTAAAGTGCGCAAGCTGACTAAACCGGCTCAGCAACACGCAATTGCTATTCCTGCTGAATTTAAAACCGTTGAAAAGCGTGTCAAAATCAGCGATGCATACCTGGAATGGCGCTCAATTCTTTGCGAAACGAACACTAAGCCAAGTCTGATTAGTGACCTGCAGCGCGCCCTGAAAGCCAAAGGTTACAACCCTGGCAGCATTGATGGCATACTCGGCAAGGGCACAATGGCTGCGGTGAACGCTTACCAGAAAGCTAATGGTATGGCTTCCGGCCAGTTGACAATGAATACGTTGAAGTCGTTAGGTATTGCTATCTGATTCCTCCATAGATTTTTTTTAAAGCCCGCAGAAAGCGGGCTTTTTGCTGTTTGAAAATCAACCAATCACACCCAGCAACTTAAGCAACAGCCAAGCAGCAATGGCCCACATCATCAGTGCGACCAACCCCTCGACCCAACGCCAGATATGCGGTTTACCCAACCAGGGTGATAAGCCTTTCGCCAGAAACGTCAAAAAAACGAACCAACTAAATGAGGCTAAAATTGCGCCGATCCAAAAGCTGGTTTTCTCCGCTCCTGCAAACTGATTACCAATACTACCGAGCAGGACAACAGTATCCAAATACACATGCGGATTTAAACAGCTCACTACCAAGGCTGTGATAATTGCTGATTTGAGATCCCCTTTTGCCTGACCCGCAGTCAGTCCTGTGGGCGATATAAACGCCCTGAATGCAAAAAACCCATAAACACATAAAAAAATAAAACCACCGACCTGAAACAGGTTAAGCGCAATCGGCCACTGCTGGATGACAACGCCAGCGCCAATCATGCCTATGCTAATAAAAAGCGCATCAACCAGAATACAGATAGTGGCAACCGGCCAATGGTATTGACGCTTAACCCCTTGCGCCAATACGAAGGCATTCTGCGCACCAATCGCCATAATGAGGACGGCTGCTGCCATATAACCCTTTGCCATAAAAATAAACATATCGCCTGCTCTGAATAAACACTGGAGAAGAGTGTGCTTGATAACTAGAATATAATGAAACTAATGATTTTAATATTTGATTAGAATTTCTTATGGTTGACTATAAACAACTCAAAGCACTTTCCACCGTTCTTGAAGAAAAAAACTTCGAACGAGCGGCTAAACGATTGCACGTTACTCAGTCCGCCGTTTCTCAACGCATTAAGCAACTGGAAGAGATGGTCGGGCAAACATTACTCATCCGCTCGCATCCAATAACCCCAACGCCTGCAGGCCAGACACTGCTTAAACATTTTCGCCAGATTGAGATGCTGCAAAATGAAGTCATGTCAGAACTGAACCCTGTGTTGAAATCGGGGCATATCCGATTATCCATTGGTGTCAACGCGGATAGTCTGTCAACCTGGTTTTTACCCGCCATTGATCCGATCTTAAAACAGCATAACGTACTATTGGATCTTAAAGTTGATGATCAGGATCAAACACATCACCTGTTGCGCAGTGGCGAAGTGATGGGGTGCATTACTTCCAGCCCGACACCCTTGCAAGGTTGCCACTGTATTCCACTCGGGGTATCAGTATATCGCTGCCTGGCATCCCCTGAATACATACAACACTACTTCCCTAATGGCTGTGATAAGCAGCAATTGATGCGAGCACCCATCGTTGAGTACAATTATAAAGATGCACTGCAACATCGCTATTTGAGTAAATTTTTTGATATCTCTCAGGGAGACTACCCTGCTCACCGCGTCCCATCATTCGAAGCATTTATCGATTTTATTACCCGTGGATTTGCAGCAGGCATGATTCCCGACCAGCAAGGTGACATACACCTTAAATCCGGACAACTCATTGATATTAAACCTGGATATTTTTTATCAGTGCCGCTTTACTGGCATGTATGGAACCTAAAAACACCGTTAGCAAACACACTGACAAACGCTCTCATTAAACAAAGCGAAATAGACCTTGAACCTTTCTCAAAGCATCCGGAACTCACGGCATGTTAATAATCATTAGACTTTATGATACAGATCATTAAAACCATTTGCTGCAATGCGTCATGAACATTAAATTGTACTAAACTATACGTTAAATAGATTCCAGAGCTTTCAAGATAGCTGGATTACCCTTGAACTAAGGTAGATAGATCATGATTCTCAAAGAACAACCTCCTGTGCATAACCAGCTCGAATTTTTTATTGAACAAGCGGTAAAAGCACGCCCCATCCGTACAGCTGTTGTACATCCGGTTGATCACAATGGTTTAATGGGTGCGATTGAAGCCGCTGAGCATAATCTTATTATCCCTGTTCTGATTGGTCCGAAAAGCAAAATTCTGACGACAGCAGAAAAACTTAATCTTGATATTTCAAATTATGAAATTATCGATGTAGAGCATAGCCATGCTGCCGCAGAAATGGCATGCGAACTGGCACGCCAAGCTGACGTAGAAGCGATTATGAAAGGGGACTTAGGCAGCTCTGAACTAATCAGCGCCGTCATTCACAAAACTAAAGGCATACGGACTGAACGCCGCCTAAGTCACGTATTTGTATTTGATATCCCAAATTACCACAAGCCTTTAGTTATTACAGACGCAGCCATCAATGTCGTTCCTAACCTGATGACAAAGCGTGATATCGTGCAAAATGCTATCGATTTTTGCCGTGCCCTTGGCGTAGCCGAGCCTAAGGTCGCTATTCTGGCCGCCATCGAAAAAGTGAAACCTTATATGCCCAGCACCATTGATGCGGCTTGTCTGTGTAAAATGGCAGATCGCGGCCAAATAACCAACGGTCTTCTGGACGGTCCATTGGCATTTGACAATGCAATCTCTTTGCAGGCGGCTATCGACAAACATATTAACTCTCCCGTTTCTGGTGATGCTGATATTTTACTAGCGCCCGACCTGGAGTCCGCCAACATGATAGCCAAGCAGCTCATTTATCTGGCTGATGCGAAGTCTGCCGGCATCGCATTAGGTGCTAAAGTCCCTATTATTCTGACCAGTCGTTCAGAGAAGACTTTAGGCCGCCTGGCATCCTGCGCGCTGGCATCACATATGGTTCATCATCCAGTATCATAAGAAGGAAATATGCAAACTATCCTGACTATTAACGGCGGCTCATCCAGCCTGAAGTGCGCTCTTTTCAAAGCAGAAAAGAATAATGTAACGCCAATCTACCAGTTCAAACTGGGGAATATTCTGGGTGATCCCCGCATTACACTGAAGGATGGCAGCGGCAACAAAATTACGCCACCCTCAATCGATGTTACCGGTATCGATAAATCTGAACGACATAAAAAAGCACTCAGTACTGTTTTAGAATGGCTGGCAGAATGCGCGCCGCACCTTGAAATAACGGCTTTTGGCCATCGCGTTGTACACGGGGGTGAGCAATATTGCGCTCCCGTCCTGATCGATGAGCATAATTTGAATCAACTGAAAGCGTTAATTCCACTGGCTCCATTGCATCAACCATATAATCTACTTCTGATTGAAGCGTGCCAGGCGCTTGCCCCGGAACTACCACAGATAGCCTGTTTAGATACGATGTTTCACGTCGGCCAACCAGCTGTTGAGCGCCATTATGCCATTCCCCGTAAGTTCACAGAGGAAGGCATTCATCGCTATGGTTTTCACGGGCTGTCTTATGAGTATATTCAAAAAAGCCTGAGTCAGATTTCAGATGAAGCCGGCAAAGCTAAAACCATTGTGTGCCACCTTGGTGCGGGTGCCAGCATGTGCGCTACTTTTCAAGGAAAAAGCATCGCTTCAACCATGGGATTCACAGCAGTGGACGGTTTACCCATGGGAAGCCGATGCGGAAATTTGGATCCGGGGGTTTTACTTTATCTACAACGCCATCACCATATGGACACCGACGCACTTGAAAAAATGATTTATCAGGAAAGCGGTTGGCTGGGCGTTTCAGGTCTCTCATCTGATATGCTGACACTTCATCAGGCAAATACACCGCAAGCAGAAGAAGCTATTGATATGCTGGCCTACCGTATCGCACTGGAGTTAGGTCGTTTGTCTGCCGCTCTGGGTGGCTTAGAACAAATCGTTTTTACCGGCGGTATTGGTGAAAATGATGCGGACTTACGGGTACGGGTATTAAACCGTAGCCAATGGCTGGGGGTTGTTTTTGATGAAAAAGCGAACACAAATAACCTTCAGGTTATCAGTACAGAATCAAGTAAGGTCACTGTCAGAGTGATTCCCACTAATGAAGAAGCGATGATCGCGTTACATACTCTTGATGTCATTGGCGTCTGATACTATACGTTAAAAAACAGGCATATGACCCTGAGCCATTGTTCAGGGTCCTTAACTTAATGATCAATCCTCAGTGTTCTGTACCAGCATAAATCCACATAGCCTGTGCTTCTCCTGCTTTTTCGAAACCTAATCGTTTATAAAATCCGATCGCATCGCCATCCGCCGTCAGCATTTGCTGATGAAAGCCAGTGTATTTTTGTTGTAACACCTGCATTATCTGCCGCCCAATCCCTTGCCCATGAAAACTCGGATGAACCAGCAGATGAGGATAGTAGACCACCAAAAAACCGTCCGAAATGGCATTACCGATACCCACCAGCTTACCTGCAATACGAGCCGTCACTAAGGTATCGGAATTACGTAACGCCTGTATCAGCAGCTCAGGCTTATCCGCTGAGGACCATTCATTTGCCCGGTATAGTGTCATCACTTCATCTAACTGAAGTGTGTCTTGCATACTAATGGTAACCACTCTACCTCCATGTTTCTGCTCCTGTTATTACTCTTCATTCCGGCGCTTTTATTGGTATCGTTATTCTTGTAGCTCAATAATGCACTTGATCACTTCAGACAAGGCCAAACCCAGCGTTTGATGCTGGTCCTCATCAAGATGAATACCATCGACACGGCTCGCTTCTGTCACATCTGAGGCATCAAAAAAGTATACTTGCTGCTCTTCAGCAACACCTTTCAGGGCTTCAGCCAGCCCTATACATTTATGTTCCGCACCCTCAAATTTTTCAGCAACGGGGCCTTTAGGAGACAGCATTTTGGGTGGCGCAACAATTAAAATATCCGGAACAGGCATCCCAGGTTCAATAGGAGCCTGACGAATAATAGTAACCAGTTTTGCCATACCTTGCGATGACATCCATGCATTGTGATGATGCATGACTTGAAAATCGTTGGTGCCGAGCATCAACACAACCAGCGCTAATGGCGAGCAGAACTCAATTGCCTGACCAAGCCCGTCTGAACCGTCACGTCCCGGCTTATATGGGTCACTCCATACTGTGCGCCTGCCATTCAGACAGTTTTCAATAACTCTGATGGCATGACCTTGCGCCAGCAACTGCTTTTCAACTACGCCGGGTAAACGCTTATCAAACGCCAGACGTTTTCGGCTTCCGGGAATAATCCCCCAGGATAAAGAGTCGCCATATACCAATATCTGCTTCATCATGTTGTCCTTAACAGCAAGCTGAATTGTACCCACTATAACTGACGTTGACGCACCGCTTCAAACAAACACACACCCGTAGCTACTGAAACATTCAGGCTACTGACCTCACCGGCCATCGGGATTTTAATGAGAAAATCACACCCTTCACGTGTCAGGCGCCGCATCCCTTTTCCTTCAGCCCCCATAACAAGTGCCATCGGGCCGGTAAGATTGGCCTGATAGACCATCTGCTCCGCTTCACCCGCTGTGCCGGTAATCCAGATACCGCGTTGCTGTAACTCTTGCAAAGTACGTGCAAGATTAGTCACTTGCACATAAGGAATAACTTCTGCGGCACCACAAGCAACCTTAGAGACGGTCGCATTTAACGGCGCAGACTTATCTTTTGGTGCGATCACGGCATGGACACCAGCAGCATCCGCCGTACGTAAACAAGCACCCAGATTATGTGGATCAGTGACGCCGTCCAACACGAGTAAAAAGGGTGCCTCATCCAGCTTATCCAACAGCTGATAAAGAAAACTTTCAACCTTTGACTCCATCGGTGTACAGGCAGCGATCACTCCCTGATGCACCCCGCCCTGTGCCATCTCATCCAGTTTTTGCCGGGGAATCCGCTCAACGCGGATATTATCCCCCAGTTCTTCTAATAGTTGATTGAGACGCTCATCCTCACGCCCTTTAAGAACTACAACACGTTGTACGCGAGCCGCGTCATACTTAAGCGTGGTTTTAACGGCATGAAAGCCAAATATTAATTCAGGCTGCATTAGTTTCCTCTTCTGCTTGATTATCTGACTTCAGCCAGTCAGCGGCCTGTTCTTCTACGAGTATTCTTAACGTATCAATAAAAGCAGGGGTACTATTTACAGCCGGGATATACTGATACGACTTGCCACCTGCTTTATGGAACACCTCTTTATTCTCTTGGGCAATCTCTTCTAACGTCTCCAGACAGTCCGCCGTAAAAGCAGGACACACAACATCGACAGCTGTAACCTTCTGCTGTGCTAAGCTTTCAAGTGTTTTATCAGTATAAGGCTGCAACCACTGCGCAGGGCCAAAACGTGATTGAAACGTAGTGATCCATTGCGTATCGGCCAAACCCAGCGCTTTTGTTACTAACTCAGATGTCTTATGGCACTGTTGCGGATAGGGATCACCTTTCTCAGCATACTCTTTGGGGATACCGTGATAAGAAAGCATTAGCTTTTCAGTACCCTCACTGGTCTCCTGAAATGAGCGAATACTGCTTGCCAGTGCGTTGATATACGCCGGATGATCATAAAAAGACTTCACGATGCGAATATCCAGCACCTCTCGTCGTCCGAGCTGAAAACGCGCGATCTGATCATAAACCGGTGCGGTTGTTGTCGCTGAGTATTGTGGATACATAGGAATAATCAATACTCGTTGATAGCCATGTGAGGCTAAAGACGCCAAGCGCTCTTTTAAACCAGGTGAACCATAGGTCATTCCGGCAAAAACACAGGGAGCGGCTTCATACTTTTGCTGCAACTGCAGTTGTAACTCGGTTACCTGCTCATTCAGAATCTTGCGCATCGGGGAATCATCTTCCCAGATGGCCTGGTAAAGTTTTGCCACTTTGCGTGGACGTAAGTTCAGGATGATAAAATTAAGCACTGCCAGCCAAGCCAGACGACGAACACCTGTTCCCTCAACGACACGAGCGTCAGAAAGAAACTCCCGCAAGTATCGTTTTACCGCGCCAGCTTCTGGCTTATCAGGCGTCCCCAAATTGGTAAGTATAACCGCTGTTTTGATCGAGCCAGGCATATCGATTATCTGTTAAAAATGAAAGCAGCTATTATCCCGAAGATACATTCAAAAACCCAGCCCTGCTTTGAATGTACCCAAGCAAAAACAGAAAAAGCCGCATAAAGCGGCTTTTTCCTATTTCCTAACCTGAAAAAATATTTTAACTCAGGCTTTTATCCCTACTCGGCTTCCTTTAAACCCGCAAAGACTTGTGCACGGATATCATCAACTGTTCCGACACCGGCAACATAGACATATTTAGGTGCATTTGGCTGTTTAGCTTCACCCCAGCCTTTATAGTAACTGATCAGAGGTGCTGTCTGATCGTGATAAACATTCAGACGATCACGTACGATATCTTCAACGTCATCCGCACGCTGTACCAGATCTTCGCCAGTTACATCGTCCTTGCCTTCCACTTTCGGCGCATTGAAAAGGAGATGATAGGTACGGCCTGAACCCGGATGAACCCGGCGTCCACTCATGCGCTTAATGATTTCGTCATCTGCCACGTCGATCTCGACAACAGCATCAATAACAACACCTGCATCTTTCAAGGCATCAGCCTGTGGGATAGTACGAGGAAAACCATCAAACAAGAAACCATTCTCACAATCTGCTTCTGTAATACGCTCTTTTACCAGCCCGATAATAATGTCATCGGATACCAGTTCACCAGCATCCATGACCGCCTTAGCTTTAACGCCAAGAGGTGTACCGGCTTTCACAGCCGCGCGCAGCATATCGCCAGTTGAGATCTGAGGGATGCCGTACTTCTCGGTGATGTACTGCGCTTGAGTGCCTTTGCCAGCGCCTGGTGCGCCAAGAAGAATAATACGCATTAAGGATTTCCCCTACTCTAACTATTAAGAAAATAAATTTTTTAGTGTGCTCGATTGGACCGTCCAAAAATGGGTTGCGTCGCTTCTACGCCTATAAGTCCAACGCAACCAGCACGATATTGGGTAAGAACCATACTGGGGCATTGCCACAGCGACAATTCGACATTAGCACTAGCATTATGTAGAAAACATCACCCAAAGGACTATTTGGCTGATTTCCTTAGCGAAATATCGAACATAATTTAAAACCGAGAGGCGAGAGTAAGCCAAAGTAGCCTTTGGCTCAACCCCGTACTTACATTAACCCGTATTGCGCATACCCGCAGATATGCCCGCCATCGTCACCATTAATGCCTGTTCTAAGCGCTGATCAGGATGATTTCGATCACGATAAAGCAGCTCAGCCTGTAAAAAATGCAGAGGGTCTATGTAGGGATTTCGTACATCAATGGATTGCTGAATGACCGGATTATCCACCAATAACTCCTTACGCTGCTTTATATCCAGTACTTTTTCCACGGCAACCGATAAACGATGCCTCAGACTTGAACCCAATACCTTCAACTCATCCGAGACCAACCTTGATTCATAATATTCAGTCAGGCGCGTATCACTTTTTGCCAACACCATCTCCAGCATATCCACATAAGAACGGAAAAACGGCCATTTTGCGTACATATCATGCAATAAGGGCAACTCATTATTGCGAACAGCTGCTTCAAGCGCGGTATCAGAACCCAGCCAAGCCGGTAGCATCAGTCGAATCTGAGTCCAGGCAAATATCCACGGAATCGCGCGTAAGCTTTCAACACCTCCGTCCGCTTTGCGTTTAGCCGGCCGGGACCCCAGCGGCAGTTTACTCAACTCCTGTTCGGGTGTGACCGCTCTGAAATAAGGCACAAATTGCGCATCATGTCTCACCACAGATCGATAAGCCTGCAGCCCTGTTTCCGCCATTTTTTCCATCTGGTCACGCCAGACATTCTTCGGTAAAGGCTCAGGTGACAGAGTCGCCGCCAGGACAGCACCGGTATAAAGCTCTAAGTTTCGTACCGCCAGCTCAGGGATACCGAATTTAAAGCGAATCATCTCACCCTGCTCTGTCACCCGCAGACTGCGATCCACCGATCCCGGCGGCTGAGCAAGTATGGCTGTATGGCTGGGGCCGCCGCCGCGTCCGACAGTACCACCACGGCCATGGAATAGCGTTAGGTGCACCTCATGCGCCTGACACAGTTCAGTGAGCGCTTCTTGTGCTTTAAACTGCCCCCATGCAGCAGCTAACTGACCCGCATCTTTGGAGGAGTCTGAATAACCGATCATTACCTCCTGATGACCATGCGTATATTGCTTGTACCACGGCACAGAGAGCAATGCATCGATACAATCACGTGCACTGTCCAGGTCATCTAATGTCTCAAACAACGGCACCACACGTATATCATGGCTGATACCCATTTCACGCAACAGCAGAATGACAGAGAGCACATCAGACGGATGACTGGCCATCGAGATAACATAAGAACCTAAGGATGCCGGATCAGCTTCAGCGACGACTTTACAGGTATCCAGGACCTCCTGTACTTCAGGCGATGGACTCCAGTCACGCGGGATCAGAGGACGTTTGCTTTGCAGCTCTTTTAACAAAAATGCCTGCCGCCCCTCTTCTGTCCAATGAATATAGGAGCCCAATCCATAAAACTGTGAAATTTCTTCAAATACCTGCGCGTGCCGGTCTGAACTCTGACGGATATCCAGGCGAACCAAGGTCATACCAAAGCAACCCACCCGCCTGATAATATCTTCAAGTGGCCCCTCTGCAATAATCTCCATGCCACATTCAACCAGCGAACGATGACACAACATCAGAGGTTCTAGCAGTTTATCAGGCGTCAGCATCGGACAGAGCACACTACTGACTTCATTCTCCTGATCCAGACGCTCTTTAATCCAATGTTGAGTACATACCAGTGAATCGCGCACCTCACCCAACAATTGGCGGTAGGGCTCAGGAGCATCGCCTACCCGCTGACGTAGCTCTTGGTTACAGTTATACATTGATAACTCAGCACGCAGGGCATCAATATCCCGCACATAGAGGTCTGCAGCCATCCAGCGGGATAACATCAGTACTTCTTCAGTGACAACGGCCGTAACATTAGGGTTACCGTCACGATCACCGCCCATCCAGGACGAGAAACGTACCGGCGAGCAATCAAGCGGCAAACCCTGGCCCAGAATGGCGTGGGTTTGCTCATTTAAGCGTTTTAAAAAGGTAGGGACAGCCTCCCACAAAGAGTTTTCAATGACAGCAAAACCCCACTTTGCTTCATCGATAGGCGTAGGGCGCACCTGTCGGATCTCATTAGTATGCCAAATCTGGCTAATCAATTCTTTTAAACGATGCTGCTCGGACTCTCCGCGATCTAATCCACGCAAACAGTCAGTGATGGCGTCATACTTCTGAATCAATGTACGGCGATTAACTTCGGTAGGGTGTGCCGTCAGCACCAGATCAACTTGCATCTCAGCCAATGTTTGTTGGATCTTCTTTACGCCAATGCCTTCTTTCTTCAGCCGTTTCAATAACTGCACATATGAGTCAGTTGCTTCAAGATCACAGATTTCCTGATGACGGCGAACCCGGTGATGCTCTTCAGCGATATTGGCTAAATTAAGGAATTGCGTAAAACCGCGGGCAACGGGAAGCATTTCGTCTTCACTCAACCCTTTGAGTTCAGTAAGCAGATTATCTCTGTCTTTTTCGGTGCCATGACGACCGGCCTTAGCCAGTTTGCGAACCCGTTCTATTTTCTCCAGAAATTTTTTGCCCAGATGTTTTTCTATTGTCTGCCCGAGGCTATCGCCCAACATCCTGACATCATCGCGTAAGGCTTCATGCAGATCGTTCATTCCCAGCTCCTTAGTGAATATCGAATCACAATCCTCTGAGCATAGATTTTATTTGAACTTTGCACAAATCAGGCTTTAGTCGCCTATGGCAGAAGTGAAGGGAAAGCAAACCAATTCAAGTGAAAAGTCTGTAGTCATATTAGTGGAAAACTAATGCCAACAATGACTTAATGAAGCGCCATGTGTAGCTTTTCCAATGCGGCTCTGGCTAATGTCTCATTTTCATACATGACAGGCCCAGCCGACCTCTCGGACATTATCAATTGCAACTCGATCCGAAAATTATTATCCATCTGAACGCCTCGATCAAACTCCACCTCGCTGTTAACAACCGCGCTCATTGGAATAATCCGATACCCCTGAGGACTGACAAGTGCTATCTGTTTCTGAGTACTATCAATAACAAGACGAGGCTCGCCTTTTAAGTCACCTGTTATATTAAAGCTGCTATTGCGTAGCACCTGGAGCTGATCCTGGGTTTTCTGCCAATTCCAGTAACCTAAACCGGCCATGACTATCACAGCTAAAACAAACCATCCCATTTTCATAACCCTTTCTGTTTTGCCTCATCCCAAAAATGATCCAATTCATCCAGAGCATACTCATCCCAGGCTTTACCGGAGCTTTCCACACAGGCTTCAACGTGGTTAAAACGCCGCTCAAATTTCTGATTGGTGGAACGTAACGCAATCTCAGCCTTCACCCCCAGATGCCGTGCTAAATTAACCTGAGCAAAAATCACATCGCCCATCTCATCCAGAATAGCGGCCTGATTTCCCTGAGCGATCGCTTCACGAAGCTCTGCGATCTCCTCCTCTATTTTATCCAGCACCAGCAGCGGATCGTTCCAATCAAAACCTACCTGCGACGCCCGTTTTTGCAGTTTTTCTGCGCGACTTAACGCCGGCAATCCTTTAGGCACATCATCAAGAATAGCCGCTTTAGCTTTGCCGACACGCTCTTGCTGTTTAATCTTCTCCCAATTTGCATTGATCTGTTGCTCATTCAGCTTGATCTGTGCGGGCGGGGTTCTTAACTTGCCATCAGGAAACACATGAGGATGGCGACGAATAAGCTTAGTTACCAATTGATTGACGATGGAATTAAACTCAAACAAAGACTGCTCTTTACCTAGTTGACTATAAAAGATGACCTGAAATAACAGATCACCCAATTCATCTTCCAGGTGTGCCCAATCTTTTCTCTCTATGGTATCGGCAACCTCATACGCCTCCTCCAGCGTGTGCGGCACAATGCTGCTGAAATCCTGCTTAAGATCCCACGGACAACCATTCTCCGGATCTCGCAAGCGTTCCATTAAATAGATCAGGTCTTTTAAAGAGTAGCCATTCATTCTTGAGAAAAACCATTTCGCTGGCGATGCACATCCACCACATTCGGTAACTGGCTAATTTTATCCATGATACGACCCAACAACTCCAGACGAGAAATTTCTATCGTCAGTGATAAATTTGCAACATTACTATTTTTATCTGTCAGCGTATTAGCCGACAGGATGTTGAGTTTTTCATTTGCCAGCACCATCATGACATCCCGAAGCAGTCCAGAACGATCATATGCCTCAATGAGTATATCAACCGGATAAGTTGTCTCTCCACCCTCATCCCAGTCAACTGCAACGACCCGCTCACCTTCATGCTCTCTCAGATTTAGCAAATTAGCGCAATCTTCACGATGAATTGAAACCCCACGCCCCTGCGTGATAAAACCCACAATCAAATCTCCGGGCACCGGTTTGCAGCACGATGCTATAGTGGTCAGCAAATTACCCACGCCCAGAATACGCACTCCTGAACTTGACGGTTTTTTGTACTTGTCTCTGGCCACAGCAGGCAGGGCTAAATCTAACTGCTCATCATGCGCGGATGTTTCCACCTGACGTTGCGCCGCGTTAAGTATCTGAGAAAAACGAATATCCCCGGCGCCCAATGCCGCGAACATATCTTCATCCGACTTATAGTGTACTTCCTGAGCAAGAAGCGTCATATCGACCTCGCTCATCGAAAGCGCCAGACGTTTGAACTCACGCTCAACAATCTGTCGACCCGCTTCCTCGTTTTTATCCTTGTCCTGCAACTTAAACCAATGGGCCACTTTTGCACGGGCGCGTGATGTAGTCAGATATCCATTATTCGTATTCAGCCAGTCGCGGCGAGGCAGCTCCTCTTTCCCGGTCAGTATCTCTACCTGATCTCCCGTTTTTAACGGCTTATTCAACGCTATAATACGGCCATTAACTTTCGCACCACGACAACGATGCCCGACGGAGGTATGCACCCTATAGGCAAAATCCAGCGCTGTGGAGTCCAACGGCATATCAATTACATGCCCGCCTGGCGTAAAGACGTAAAGTCGATCCTGAACAACATCGCCGCGTAATATATCGCCAAAAGCCTCGGAATCCCCCAGGTCTTCATGCCATTCAAGTACTTGACGTAACCAGGCAATCTTATCTTCATAAGCATCGCTTTTCGAATAAGTATCGGTACCTTTATATAAGTGGTGAGCACAGACACCCAACTCAGCCTCTTCATGCATCTCTGGTGTGCGTATCTGTATCTCCAGAACCTTACCTTCCGGACCAAACACAGCGGTATGTAACGATCGGTATCCATTCGGTTTTGGGGATGCTATGTAATCATCAAATTCATGCGGTATATTGCGCCATAAGCCATGCACAATCCCTAATGCGGTATAACAGTCCCGGATCTCAGGCACCAGAATACGCACAGCACGCACATCATATACCTGGCTGAATTCTATATTCTTACGCTGCATTTTCCGCCAGATACTGTAAATGTGCTTTGCTCTGCCATTCACTTCGGCTTTGATATTCTGGGCTCCCAGATCACGCTTCAGCGTCGTCACGACAGTATTAATAAACTGCTGACGATCTAAGCGTTTTTCATCCAGAAGCTGGGCAACATGCTTATAATCGGTGGGCTTCAAATAACGAAAGGAGAGGTCTTCCAGCTCCCATTTAATATGCCCGATCCCTAATCGATGAGCGAGTGGGGCATAGATATCAAAAACCTCACGCGCGACCAGAAAACGCTTTCTTCGCGAGCAATCTTTAACCCCACGGATGGCACTGGTGCGCTCAGCAATTTTGATCAGTGCAACCCGCACATCATCAATCATTGCCACCAGCATCTTACGCACCGTGTCGATTTGACGTGCTTTAGCGCCTAATACCGTATGTTCAACACGTGGATTAGCACGGCTACCAATAGCCGCCATCTGCAGAACACCCTCAATCAATGTCCCGATCACCGGGCCAAACTGATTTTTAACCGTATCGAGTTTTAATTTATCTTCGCGCACACTGCGATAAAGAATCGCAGCAATAATGGATTCCTGATCCTGCTGCAGTTCAGCCATAATCTGAGCCATTTCAAGCCCGGCAAGATAACTGTTTCCTGATGTGCTATTTGTCTGCTCAAAAACCTGTTTTGCAATATCACAGGCAAGACGAACCTGGTCAACATCTTCAAGCTCAACTTGCTGCTGCAGACGCCACAGCCACAAATCCAAATCAACTGTCCCATCATCATGTACGGGATGATCTTCTCGAACCTTTACCATGGCTAATTGACACTCCTTTAGTCACGACTCTGCCGTTTTTATAACGGTTCTGTTTTCAATCCCGCTACATGAAATAACCTAACGCGATAACACACGGTCATTTTCATACGACAAAGAGCCGAATATTCTATTCTTAAGACCTATAATCACAAGCAAGTTCCATGCTAAAACAAAACGGTCCAGACACAATTGTAAAAAAAGCCGCTTAAGCGGCTTCTCTTCGTAGAGGTTATATGGGGTCAAACACCCCGGTTGACAAGTACCTGTCACCTCTGTCGCAGATAATGCAGACGATTACAGCATTTTCAACCTGCTCACTGAGTCGCAATGCCCCCGCGACGGCGCCACCGGATGATACTCCGCAGAAAATCCCTTCCTTACTAGCCAAATCACGCATTGTGACTTCTGCTGCCTGCTGGGAAATATCCAATACTCTATCGACTCGCGTCTCATCAAAAATTTTCGGTAAGTACTCTTTAGGCCAACGACGAATACCCGGAATTTGTGAGCCATCTTCAGGCTGAAGCCCTACAATACTAACCAAAGGGTTTTGCTCTTTAAGGAAGCGCGAAGTCCCCATAATGGTGCCCGTTGTTCCCATTGAACTGACAAAATGGGTAATACGCCCCTGTGTTTGCTCCCAGATTTCCGGCCCGGTACCTGTATAATGAGCCTCGGGATTATCATTGTTGGAGAACTGGTCCAACACAGTACCCTCACCTTTTTCCTGCATCGACAACGCCAGATCACGCGCATATTCCATACCTTGAGCTTTAGTCACAGAAATCAACTCAGCGCCATACGCTGTCATTGCTGTTTTGCGCTCCATACTCATGTTTTCTGGCATGATCAGCACCATTTTATAACCTTTAATGGCTGCCGCCATCGCCAGAGCAATACCAGTATTCCCCGATGTCGCCTCAATCAGTGTATCGCCTGGCTTGATATCTCCACGCTTTTCAGCACGCTCAATCATGCTTAATGCAGGACGATCTTTAACTGAACCGGCAGGGTTATTACCCTCCAGCTTACAAAGAATCACATTACCGCGTGCGTTTTTGCCAATGCGTTGCAAACGAACCAATGGCGTTTTTCCAACGTAATCAGCAATGGTGGGAAACTCAATATTCATGGCGAAACCTGTCATTTAACAAAACGAAAAAGCATAAAAAAGGCATGACTTATATCGGAAAATTCTACCAAGGAATAATAAAGCCAGTCATAACAGGAGTCAAATAATTAGGCGTCGCAGACAACAAAAGCGTTTAGAGTGAAACAAGAGGTCAACAATAGCTTAGTTTTTAGCTAACAACTTTAGCTTAGGTGTCAAAAAAAGCAGCGATATTCGCTGCTTTATGCAAAAAGTTACTACTCAAGCTACTGAGAAATAATAGTATTATCTCCTTCAAAACTTCCATCTTCATTATAAGCGTTATACTTCCCCGGTGCTGTTTCAATAAAGCTAAAACACTTTTCGGCACCATCTCGGACACCTTCCCAACGCGTACATACAAAATTTTCTACAATTCGCCATTGGCCCTGATGATCCCCTTTCCCCCATTCAACAACTCCTGTTCCATCAGGGTTATAAATAGTTGTGCCGCTGCTTCCTCTGACCGTATTCCACCTCACCTTCCTTTCCTCGCTATACAAGGTCATTAACTGCTGGTTTGTTAATGCGGGCTGGGCCATTTCGCTTTGCTTTTTAGGTTGTGTTTGACAGCCACTGATTACAAAAAAAGTGGTTATCACTAACACCGTCATCCATGTTTTTTTCATGATGCTACCCTCATTGGCTTTCAGATAGATAAATCTAATTTACCTAGCGAAAACTTCCCTATTTGTTTGAGTACATCAGTTAGTTTTGCTTTTGTAGAAGCTCATTGTAACAACCGATAAAGCACCCGCCTTTTGCGAGCACAATAAAATACTATGCAATCTGATTGCACGGGTGATCTGATAATTGCTCTCAATACTTCTATTAACATTTCTATCAATAATAGTGAGATACTGACTAATCATTTCATATTCCCTGAGCACTTTTAGCACTACACTGCGAAAAGCATTCTCTCTGATACCTCTAATAGGAATACTCCCTTTCACAGTCATGTCAATTAACCATGCTATTTCAAGAGTAAATGCCATCAATTTAATATATGAATAAACTCACGCAGAAATACAGATAGGATTATGTATTTACGTGATTTTTCAACTTACTCAACTGCGGGCTAAAGGAAAAACCCAACTGCTGACTGAGTTCTCGGGCTTGTGCTTTGAGCTGCTTAGCGGACTGTGTATTCACACTGTTTCCTGCAAAAATAACCCAGTTACCACTCTGTGTAGCGCAGCTTCGTATATCAGAAAACAGTTCACCTAACATCGCTAATGTCGCTTCGCTCTGATGATCGCGCCAGCAGTTGAGTACCAACCAACCTCCTGGCTTTAAACGATGATAACACTCATGTATAAAATCTGGCTGGAGCTGCTGCTCATCCAGGCCATCGGCACCGTAAATATCACTAAAAATAACATCTGCTTTTTTACTTTCGACGCTTTGCAGAAAGTCCTGAGCATCCAGGTGATGCAAAACAAGCCTCTTACTGCGTGGCAATTGAAAGTATTTGTATGCAGCATGGATAACGCCCGCTCTAAGTTCAACCACTTCCTGCTTTAATGATGGTAAATGATGGTGCAGACAGCTAGTCAAACTCCCGGCCCCCAACCCTAAAGTGATACAGCGCTTAGGTTCACAAAATAGCAGCACCAGCAACATGGCACGCACATATTCGTGTTGTGGGATATGCGGTTCACTTTTGAGCAAACAACTTTGTTCATCAACTTCACCAAAAGAGAGGTAACGTTTATTGCCATCATCCAGCACCCGAATGACACCAAATTCATCGTAGCCGCGATGAATCTCTTTCCCGGGAAGTGACATTAATTATCCTTAGCTGTTTGTCCGATATATTTGCAGGCAGCATCGCCCGAAGAAGCTCTTATTTGTGGTCGAGCAGATCTGTTTTTGCAGCGCAGATCAGATCATTGCGATGTAATCCTTTAATTTTGTGCGTCCACCAAGTGACTGTCACCTTTCCCCACTCTGTCAGAATAGCGGGATGATGGTCTTCAATTTCGGCAAGCTCACCTACCTTTTGGGTAAAAGCCATCGCTTGAACAAAGTCATTAAAACGATAGACGCGCTCAAGCTGCATAATATTATCACGCGTTTTGAGTTTCCATTCAGGGATTTGTAACATAAACGCTTTCAACTCATCCGGGGTAACCAACGGAGCTCCGGCCTTACAGGCTTCACAACGCAAGGTTTCTAGCTTATCCATGTTTCTCTCCAATGCTTGATAACGCTAGTTTACTCCCGATATCAATCACATTGTAATAGAAAAAAGTCTGCCCTATTGAGCGCTTATAGGGCAGATATTATAGGGCAGACTATTTTATATCTCTTCACTGGTCGTTATGAGGCTCTTTCATCAACGCTTTTGACCGCGTCACCACCCAACACTCCAGCAAGATTACTACGCGATAATTCGCCTTTCAGGTTTCCATCTTCATCCACAACCGGAAGAGGGTACTTCCCTTCAAGCGTCTCGGGAATCACACTTTCCAGCATGGCATCGGGTGAAATACCGGGCATATCTTCCCAGACTTTATTACTCATTTTCTGAGAATCATCACTGCATGCTTCCAGAGCATCCTGAGTGACTACGCCCTGATATCCATCAGCATTTACATAGTAGCCATAATCGCCTTTAATCGCTTTCATCTGCACAAGTGCTTCGGCAATGGTATCTGCGGTAATACGCCGTGAAGGCGGTTTCATAACGGTTTCTACGGTCAACGCTCTGGCGCGATTGACATCTTTAACAAACGCTTCCACATAATCGGTAGCGGGGTTAAGAAGAATATCGTCTGGCGTACCTTGCTGAACCATCTCACCATCTTTCAAAATAGCAATACGATCACCTAATCTGAGCGCTTCATCCAGATCATGGGTAATGAAAATAATAGTTTTATGTAATTTATCCTGAAGTTCAATTAATTGATCCTGCATTTCGCTACGAATCAACGGATCTAATGCCGAGAATGCTTCATCCATTAACAAAATTTCAGCATCAGTACACAAGGCTCGCGCCAACCCTACTCTCTGTTGCTGACCGCCCGAGAGTTGCGCGGGGTATTGAGCTTCATATCCAGCCAGTCCGACCGTTTCAAGCCATTCAGTCGCCTTAGCAGTCCACTCTGCCTTGCTCTTCCCCTGAATGGAAAGACCATAACCCACATTTTCAAGCACAGTACGATGTGGCATCAACCCAAAGCGCTGAAACACCATTGACATCTTATGCCGTCTGAACTGTTCCAGCTCTTTAGGAGAGAGTTTCATAACGTCAATGTTGTCGACTTTAATGACGCCTTCGGTCGGATCAATCAAGCGGTTAAAGTGACGGATTAGCGTCGACTTCCCAGAACCTGACAAACCCATAATAACGAAAATCTCGCCTTTATTAATCGTTAAATTAATGTCTTTCAGGCCTAACGTATGTCCGGTTTGAGCAAGAATATCGTCTTTTGAGCGCCCTTCATGAACCAGCGGCATAACTGATTCAGGCTTATTACCGAAGAGTTTATAAAGACCTTCAATCTTAATCAGTGGTTCAGGCATTTTCTATACCCTGCATATGTCGTTGGGTTCGTTTTGCATAAGCTTGTGAAACACGGTCAAAAATAATAGCAAGCGCAACGATTGCCAGACCATTAAACAAACCTAGCGTAAAATATTGATTAGTAATCGACTTCAATACAGGCTGGCCTAATCCTTTAACACCAATCATTGACGCGATAACGACCATAGAAAGGGCCATCATAATCGTCTGATTAATTCCCGCCATAATAGTAGGCATAGCCAAGGGTAGCTGAACACCAAACAACCGCTGAGTCGGGTTTGCTCCATAAGCGGTTGCAGCTTCCATTACTTCAGAGTCAACTAAACGTATCCCAAGATTGGTTAAACGAATAACTGGGGGAATTGCATAAATAATAACCGCGATAACGCCCGGTATTTTCCCGATTCCCAACAGCATAACTACGGGTATCAAATAGACGAACGCCGGCATCGTCTGCATAATATCCAGCATCGGTGTAATAACGCTACGCGCTTTATCAGAGCGTGCCATCACAATACCAATAGGAATACCTAAACCAATCGCCATCAGAGTACAGACGGTAATGATACTTAGCGTTCGCATCGTATCTTCCCACATGCCAAAATAACCGATGGCAAGAAATGAGACGACGACGCCTAAGGATAGCTTCCAGGAACGGCTAACGAGGTATACCAACGCGGCTACAGCGACAATGATGATCCACCAAGGCGTGGTAAGCAGTAATTTTTCGAACCATACAAGAAAGATCAACAGGGGATCAAAGATGGACTCAATAACCTCTCCGTACTCTCTGGAAAAATCTCGGTAAGCTGAATCCAACCCTTTACGTATTTCGACTAAATCTACGCGGTCCATCTGGGGGAATTTTGTTAACCATGACGAATCGGCCATGCGTGTACCTCAAATATGCAACAAAGGGACTACGGCCAGCAAAAGCTGGCCTGACTTTTAAGTATTTATTACAGGCTATCCAATGCTTTTTGCACTTTTTCCGCAACATCTGCAGGAACCCATGTCATCCAATTATCTTTGTTATTAGTTAAGTAATACTCCATTGCTACATCGCCATCGGCTTGATTGTCTTCCATCCAGGCAAGTAGCTCGTTCATCTTTTCATTCTTAAATGAACGTTTAGACAAATATTCATAAGCGGCCGGAGATTTAGCAGCAAAGCTCTCTGTTGTTAGCGTTTGGACTAAAGAAGGCGGGTACATTGTTACTTTAGGCTCAAGGCAATCTTCTTTCGATGAGCAGTTGATAAACTCTTCTTTATCAATCCCTGACCCAAAGTCAACCTTGACCATTTTATACTTACCAAGCACGGCTGTGGGTGCCCAATAATAGCCAAACCACGGCTCCTGCCGTGCATAGGCCTTAGCAATAGAGCCTGACAAACCTGCACCTGAACCCGGGTCAATCAAATCAAACCCTTTATCTTTAAGTTTTAGTGCAGTAAATAAGTTTCCTGAAGAAATCTGGCAGTTCCACCCGGCTGGACAACCATAAAACGCTGACTTGTCCGGATCTTCCGGGTGCTTAAACATGGTTGCACTTTTAATTACACCCTCAATCGTAGCCAAACTTGGGTCCTTATCCACCATATATTGCGGAACCCAGAAGCCTTCCTCGCCACCATCCGAAAGGGATTGACCCGCGAAACGTAAACGTTTCTCGGCTACCCCTTTATCCAATGCGTCCTTCATTGAGTTACTCCACATTTCAGGAGCGATATCAGGTTCACCTTTTTCAATCATGGCGGTGCCTGTCGGCATAGTATCGCCGGGCACAAGCTCGGCTTCACAACCATAGCCTTTCTCAAGGATGAAACGGTCAATATTGGCGATTAAACTAGCAGAGCTCCAGTTCATATCTGCAATAGTGACTTTTCCACAGCTATTATCAGCCTGCGCTAATGAACTTGCAATCAACAATGGTATTGCTATAAAAATAGGCTTCATATGGGCATTCACATCCTAAATCTGACATAAAGATAATATACCTTACACCTCTAATGATTAGATCTCAAATCAAATAACCATTATACTCATATGATTATCCAATCTAATGCCGCAACCAAACTTCTTGTTGGAGTTACTATGAGCACCTCTTTGTACTGGCAGGAAGTTTTAATTACACTGCGGCGTATCATTCGCGCCACCGACATGCAATCCAAACGCATTATGAAAACCTGCGGGCTTACTATTCCCCAAGTTATGGTTCTGCGCGCTATTAATATTCTGGGAGATGTCACGGTTAAACGAATCTCAGATGATGTATCTCTCAGCCAGGCCACTGTGACAACTATCCTTAACCGCCTTGAAGATCGGCAACTGGTTGAGCGGGTTCGTAGCGTAAAAGATCGCCGCATTGTCAATGCACGTCTGACAAACACAGGAGAGAAGACATTAGCGTCCGCCCCTCCGTTACTTCACGAAGAGTTTATTAATCGCTTTGAAAGTTTAGATGATGTTAAAAAGGAAAAAATTCTTTCGTCATTACTGCAAGTAGCAACAATGATGGATGCGGAATCGTTAGATGCTGCCCCTTTACTGGATATAGCAGCACCTGCAAAAGATATACTTAGTGAGATTTCCGGCGAGCCGCTTCAGACAGACTCTGCGATAGCAAAAGCGACAACATAATCACGCTCGTCACTGTAAGAGATATGTACAGTATCAATACCCTGACGCTGAGCATGTGCTTCAGCACCACCGGAAAGATGAACCTCAGGCTTACCCAGTTCATTATTGCTGATTGTTATATGCTGCCAGCTAACACCGCGCCCAATACCCGTACCGAGAGCCTTCACAACAGCCTCTTTTGCGGCAAAACGCTTAGCAAAAAAACGCTCTGGCTGAGCCGTTTTCTCATAGAACTCCAGCTCAGCCAGCGTTAAGACACGCTTGGCCAAGCCAGGTGTTCGCTTAAGCGCTGCACATGCACGCTCAAGCTGAAGGATATCAGTCCCAATTCCCCGAATCATCGCGTCAGGGCATCTCGCTGCGATTGAACACGTGTTTGTGCAACTGTCATAAGCTGTTTCATTTCAGCAACAGCCTCTTTCAATCCAACAAAAACGGCCCGGGCAATAATACCGTGACCAATATTCAGCTCATTTAGCTGGGGGATTTCAGCAATCTGCTCAACATTGTGATAATGCAAGCCATGACCAGCATTAACAATCAATCCCTTCTCAAAGGCATAAGCAGCTGCTTTGCGGATCCGCTGCAACTCATTTTTCTGTTCGGCGGGGGTTTCAGCATCAGCATAGGCGCCCGTATGCAGCTCAATGACAGGTGCACCACAGGCAAGGGTCGCATCTATCTGGGCGTAATCCGGATCAATGAAAAGCGACACTTCAATATCGTGAGCAGCAAGACGTTGTGTAGCTGACCTGATCTTTTCCAGTTGCCCGACAACATCCAGTCCCCCTTCGGTGGTGAGTTCTTCGCGTTTTTCAGGGACTAAACAGCAATGCCTTGGTTTCACCTCAGAAGCGAGGCCAATCATCTCTTCAGTGACTGCCATTTCAAAGTTCATACGTGTTTGCAGTGTTTCTTTCAGCAGGTAGATATCACGATCCTGGATATGTCTTCTATCTTCACGCAAATGCACCGTAATCCCATCTGCACCGGCCTCTTCTGCCAACGCGGCCGCTAAAACAGTATCAGGATAACGCGTACCTCGCGCCTGACGCAGTGTCGCAACATGATCAATATTAATACCTAATAATAAGCGGCTTGGCTCAACCACGGTGTATTCCTCATTGTTTCTGAAAGAGTGAACGGCTATTCAATGGCCGACCAGCAAGTAGATGATCAATCGCAAGACGCATGAGCCGTTTCGCTGACTGACGTGTCTCAGGCGTATCATAACAATCCTGCTCAATAGCTAGAAGATCTTTACCACGAAAACAGCGACTCCGGTCTGCATCAGCAATACGCGTAACTTTTCTGAAATGCCAATGTTCCACATCAAACAGATAGAGGTCCGGACCTGAAATCGAATCCATTGGCAATCCATACCCTGTTTCCGCCAGTAATCGATGCTCAAAGGTACGCAATGCGCCTTCTATATCCTGTCCTGCTACCAATTCATTGAGCACATACTGGTAATATATATAGAGGTGAGGGTGAGGATCAAAAGGAGAAAGCAGCCGCTGCATCATCTCATTGACATACATACCGCACATCAATGCTCTTCCTTGCAAAATACCGTTCATTCCCACTGACTCGGCTTGCGTCAGGGTTTTTAACTGCTGGCGACCTCGCAGCGTTATCTGCAGTGGAACAAAAGGCTGTAGCACGCCGCGTAGTTTTGAACCCGGGCGGCGCGCACCTTTAACAACGGCGCTGATACGCCCTTGCTCCAACGTAAAGAAGTCGACTAATGCACTGGTTTCAAGGTAGGGACGGGAATGAAGTACGTAGGCCGCTTGCGCGTCAACCTTGTAGTTCATTATTCGCCATGGTCATAACCAAGACTGCGCAACGCTCGTTCATCATCGGCCCAGCCACGGCGAACTTTTACCCAGAGCTTCAGCATTACTTTACAATCAAACAAAGCCTCAATATCTAAACGAGCATCCCGTCCAATCGTTTTCATGCGGTCGCCTTTATCTCCGATAATAATCTTCTTCTGACCTTCTCGTTCTACCAAAATCAGTGCACTGATGGTTAACAACCTTCCGTCATGAACAAACTCTTCTATCTCAACGGCTGCCCCATAGGGCACTTCGTCACCAACATTGCGCATCAGCTTTTCACGTACAATTTCCGCTACCATAAAACGCGAACTTCGATTGGTTAGCTGATCTTCGGGGTAATGATGTACACCTTCAGGCATGTAGCTGCAGATAATCTCTTCCAGCTTATCTACATTCCTTCCGCTTTTAGCAGAGACAGGAATAATGTCGGCAAAATTCATTTTTTCTGCAAGAATACCAAGCTGCGGCAATAACGATGACTTATCAGCCAATTGATCGACTTTATTAACGACCAGAATTACCGGACATTTGGCGTGCTGAACTTTCTCAAGAACAATCTGATCTTCTTCAGTCCAGGCGGTTCTGTCGACAAGAAAAAGAACGAGATCCACACCGCGTAATGCTTCCGATGCGGCCTTGTTCATGTAACGGTTCAGTGCTTTATTTTGTTCTTTATGCAACCCGGGAGTATCCACAAACATAATCTGCAGATCATCCACCGTCTTAATACCGAGTATCTGATGACGGGTTGTCTGTGGCTTTTTCGAAGTAATACTGAGTTTCTGCCCTAACATGTAATTCATCAATGTTGACTTACCCATATTAGGGCGGCCAACGATCGCAACAAAACCACAGCGTTGTTCATCAGCTTCTGAATTTTCAGGTTGAATCCAGCTTTGCATATCTTCGCTCATTTTTTCACCTCTTCTAATTGAAGAAGCGCTTGCTTAGCAGCTTCCTGTTCAGCCTGGCGACGGCTATTGCCAACCCCTTCAGTGTTCTCATCCAATGGTTGTATACTGCAAGTGATATAAAATGTTTGTGCATGTGCTTCGCCCTCCACCCTGATCAATTCATAATCGGGCAAAGGAAAACGACGCGATTGAAGATATTCCTGTAAGCGAGTTTTTGAATCTTTTAAAGCTTCATCAATATCAAGGTTAGTGAGTCGTTCTTCAAACCAGCCTAAAATGAAGCCTCTAACCACTTCAAGATTACTGTCCAGATAAATAGCACCGATTAACGCTTCAACAGCATCAGCTAATATCGAATCGCGGCGAAAGCCACCACTTTTTAATTCACCTGGGCCAAGACGAAGATAATCACCGAGCTTTAACTCACGCGCGATTTCGGCAAGTGTCTCCCCTTTAACCATACTGGCTCGCAACCGACTTAACTGCCCTTCTCTCGCTTTAGGAAAACGTTGAAAGAGATCATCCGCTATAACGAAATTCACAATCGAATCGCCAAGAAACTCCAGACGCTCATTGTTGCTTTTCCCACAGCTTCTGTGTGTCAGCGCTAACTCACAATAAGCGGGCTCATTAAATGAGTAACCGAGGCGACGTGTCAGATCAGGTATAGATTTAATCAAGGTCTTACTGCTTCATAATATTCTGCAAATTTTATAACAGCATCGACATTGAAAAACATCGGAAGCCGAACTTCATACTTCAGGTCAAACTTCAGCAGTCCTTTGTCATCAATGATGCTTAACGCTTCCTGGTTCGGCAAGCTCACCTGATTAATATACAAACGCTGATTTATATCAGTCCTGATCGTCGCCAATGGTTTGCGTAACTCGTCATAGTCAACTGTGATATTTTCAAGCACAGATTTAACCGCCATATGATCAAGATAGGGCTGATATATTTTAAATGCTGTTGCCAACAAGCTTCCTGCCATCATCAGCACTATTAACATACTGAAGAACGATGCACCTCTTTCATGTCTAACCATTATTCTCACCAACGTGTTCTGGTACTAATTGATAGATCGCATGGCGGTAACATCAGGAATGCTAAAGAAGCTTGGCCAGTGCATCCAGACGGCAAAGGCCTTACCCACTAACATCTCATCCGGTACAAACCCCCAATAACGGCTGTCATTACTGTTATCGCGGTTATCACCCATCACAAAATACTGCCCCTCAGGCACTGCCCATTCACCAGTCCTGCTTGGCGCTTGTACATCATTATAGATTTCGTGAGCCACTTCGCCCAATTTTTCGTTATAAAGTAATGTCTGTGGGCTTCTTGGTGGTAACTTTGCCAGCAAATCCTGCATCTGAGGCTCACCATTCACATAAATGATTTTATCCTGATAACGAATCATATCACCGGGCAAACCCACTACACGCTTAATGTAGTTTACTGCAGGATCATTCGGGTATTTAAATACCACTACATCTCCGCGCTCAGGATCATTAAGCGGAACGACTTTAGAGTTCAATACCGGCAAACGCAATCCGTAGTGATATTTATTCACCAGAATAAAATCACCTATTTGCAAGGTAGGCAACATAGATCCCGAAGGTATCTGGAATGGTTCTACCAAAAAAGACCTGACAACCAGAACTACAGCAAGAACCGGGAACATTGACTGTGAAAAATCAGCCCACCATGACTTTCTGGTGATTTTTTCTTTTACGTCCTCTGGAAGTTGACCATCGGCGGATTGTTCCGCCGCCAGCAAAACATCCTTTCGCTCTTCAGCAAACAGGAGCGTATCAGCTAACCATGCAACCCCTGTCACAAACGTAGCCAATACTAAGACAAATGCAAAATCAAAATTCATCGTTTTTCCTTAACTATCCATTTTCAAAACGGCCAGGAAAGCTTCCTGCGGAATATCGACACTACCGACCCGTTTCATGCGCTTCTTACCTTCTTTCTGCTTCTGCAATAGTTTTTTCTTACGACTGACATCGCCACCGTAACATTTTGCGATGACGTTTTTACGTAATGCTTTCACCGAAGTCCGGGCAATAATTTTTCCACCCAATGCTGCTTGGATAGCCACGTCAAACATTTGCCGGGGAATCAGCTCTTTCATTTTTTCACATAAAGCACGACCACGAAATTGCGCGTTATCCTTGTGTAAGATAAGCGCTAAAGCATCCACCTTTTCGCTATTAATCAATACATCCATACGGACTAATGAGGCCGGCTCAAAACGAATAAAATTATATTCAAGTGATGCATAGCCGCGGCTTACTGATTTGAGTCGATCAAAAAAGTCCAGTACAACCTCAGCCATCGGCAACTCATAGGTCACCTGTACTTGCTGCCCAACGAACTGCATATTTTTCTGCACTCCGCGCTTTTCAACACACAAGCCAATCACCTGTCCAAGATACGTGTTGGGTACGAGTATGTTTGCCTGAACAATCGGTTCACGCATCTCTTTAACACGTGCCGGATCCGGTAGCTTTGAAGGGCTATCAATATGAATTACTTCATCGGTATTTAACACTATTTCATAAATTACTGTTGGCGCGGTGGTAATCAGATCAAGATTATACTCACGTTCCAGGCGCTCCTGAATGATCTCCATATGAAGCATACCCAGAAAGCCACAGCGAAAGCCAAAGCCCAGAGCATCAGACGTTTCTGGTTCAAAAAACAACGAAGCATCGTTTAAGGTTAACTTATCCAGTGCATCGCGGAAATCTTCATAGTCATCAGAGCTGGTAGGGAAAAGTCCCGCATACACCTGCGGCTGTACTTTTTTAAACCCCGGGAGGACAGCAACATCAGGTGTTTTAGCGTGAGTAATCGTGTCACCGACCGGTGCACCATGAATGTCCTTAATACCGGCGACGACATAGCCAACTTCACCGGCTTTAAGAATTCCGGTTTCAGTTCTTTTCGGCGTAAATATCCCTACGGAGTCAACCAGCTGAGCTTGTCCGGTTGATTTCATGAGTATTTTATCTTTTTTGCGTAATGTTCCATTTTTGACACGAACCAAGGAAACCACACCCAGATAATTATCAAACCATGAGTCAATAATTAACGCCTGAAGCGGAGCATTAATATCTCCTTCAGGAGCAGGGATGGTCTGGACTAATGCTTCCAGCACATCATCTATTCCCATACCGCTTTTAGCCGAACAAGAGATTGCATGGGTTGCATCAATGCCAATAACCTCTTCAATCTCATGACGAACGCGTTCAGGCTCTGCCTGCGGCAGATCCATTTTATTGAGTACCGGAAGCACTTCCAGCCCTTGCTCTAATGCCGTATAGCAGTTCGCTACCGATTGCGCTTCCACGCCTTGAGCGGCATCTACAACCAACAACGCCCCCTCGCATGCTGCCAGCGATCGTGACACCTCGTAAGAAAAATCCACATGCCCTGGAGTATCGATAAAATTCAGCTGATAAATTTTCCCATCCTTCGCCGTGTAATCCAATGTCACACTCTGGGCTTTAATGGTAATACCACGCTCTCTTTCCAGATCCATGGAATCAAGGACTTGAGCTGCCATTTCACGTGATGAAAGACCGCCACACGTCTGAATAAAACGATCAGCCAGTGTGGATTTACCATGGTCAATATGGGCAATAATGGAAAAATTGCGGATATGCTCGATCTTACTCACAATATTTGATTCTCAGGCACTTGAAGCGATTGGCGAAGCTTACGAAAAAGGCGCAAGTTTAACGTATTTATAGGCTTTCGGCTATCTCGCTGTCGAATAACAGCATAACAGCCAGATACAAAAACACCCCTAACGGGGGGTGTTTTTAAGCAATTGACGACTTTACAGATTAACTGCCCAATTTAAGCGGAATAAACAATGGGCTGCCACGACGTACGATCCGCAAAGGCACTGAACGACCCACCGGCAAATCATTAACCAAGCTTATAAACTGCTTAATCGATTCAACACGCTTGCCATTCAACATGGTTATAACATCACCGGCCACTAAGCCAGCATTCGCACCCGCACCCGCTAATACTTTTTCAATAACAACACCGTTACGTAGATTCCACTTATCTTTTTGTTGATCTGTTAATTCAGAAACGACAACATTGAGGCGATTACCCTCTGGCTCAGGAGAAATACCATGAGAAGCTTTTTCTGGCCGGTCTCCATCGGATAGCGTACCGATTTTTACTGCTACTTTTCTATTTTTGCCGCCCCGGACGATATCAAGTTGAACACTACTACCCGGCACAACTCGTCCCACCTGATGCGGCAGATCTGATGAAAGATTAATCTGCTGACCATCAAATTTAAGAATGATATCACCGTCCTGCAAACCGGCATTTTCGGCAGGACTATCTGGAAGCACCTTGGCCACCAAAGCACCTGCTGGCTTATTTAGTCCAAATGATTCGGCTAAATCCTTATTAACCTCCTGGATAACAACACCCAACCAGCCTCGTGTCACAAAACCATCTGACTGTAACTGTGCAGATACATTCATCGCTACATCAATAGGGATAGCAAAAGATAACCCCATAAAACCACCAGAGCGCGTATATATCTGTGAGTTAATACCTACCACTTCCCCTTCCAGATTAAATAG
>NZ_JBFIIH010000025.1:0-37352 GCF_041601355.1 Neptunomonas sp. | reverse complement strand
TGGTAACTGTGAACTGCCAGAAGGCGTTGAGATGGTAATGCCGGGTGACAACGTTAAGATGGTTGTTACTCTGATTGCACCAATCGCAATGGATGAAGGTCTGCGTTTTGCGATTCGTGAAGGCGGTCGTACTGTAGGCGCTGGTGTAGTATCTAAAATTATCGCGTAATTCCTTTTCGGGAATTAGTGATAGTAAAAAGCCCTCTTATTGAGGGCTTTTTTGCTTTTGGTTAATAATTAGTCGGCCGGCCTTGACGTGGGCTGCTCTCCTGAGTAGAATTTGCGTCCCCTTCATAGAAGGGGAGGTCGGCTATTGCCGTAATAATCATTTGAAAAGTGTGATCAAAATGCAAAATCAGAAAATCAGAATTCGTCTGAAAGCGTTTGATCATCGCCTGATCGATTCGTCCGCGCAGGAAATTGTAAATACTGCTAAGCGTACGGGTGCACAGGTGCATGGTCCGATCCCGCTTCCAACTCGCAAAGAACGTTTTACCGTTCTGATCTCTCCGCATGTCAATAAAGATGCGCGTGATCAGTACGAGATTCGTACGCATAAGCGTGTTCTGGATATCGTTGAGCCAACAGAAAAAACTGTTGATGCTTTGATGAAGCTGGATCTAGCTGCGGGTGTAGAAGTGCAGATCAGTTTAGGCTAATCAGTCACTGCGCAGAATTATTTATTTAATGAAGCGCTGTTTGTGGAATGTTCCTGAAATGGACAGCCGTAGTGGGTAACAGCCCCGTACACAACTGGCAAGAGGTATAGGAAATGTCTGTAGGTTTAATCGGACGTAAAGCGGGTATGACTCGCATCTTCACAGAAGATGGCGTATCCGTGCCAGTCACGGTCATCGAGGTGGATCCGAATCGCGTAACGCAGGTTAAAACTGTTGAAACTGACGGCTACATGGCTGTGCAGGTGACTACTGGTGCTGTTAAGGCTAATCGCCTGAACAAGCCAAAAGCTGGTCACTTTGCTAAAGCCAGCGTAGAAGCAGGGCGTGGTTTGTGGGAGTTCCGTCTGTCGGGTGATGAAGGTATCAACGTTGGTGATTCACTAACAGTTGAGCGCTTCGCAGTAGGTCAGAAAGTAGATGTTGCTGGTCAATCTAAAGGTAAAGGTTTTCAGGGTGCTATTAAGCGCTGGAACTTTTCCATGCAAGATGCGACTCATGGTAACTCACTGTCTCACCGTTCTGCAGGTTCCATCGGTCAGTGTCAGACTCCTGGTCGTGTTTGGAAAGGCAAGAAGATGGCAGGTCACATGGGCGCTGAGCGCGTTACTGTTCAGACTCTAGAAGTTGTACGTGTAGACGTAGAGCGTAACCTGTTATTGATCAAGGGTGCTGTTCCAGGCGCAACTGGCGGTGACGTAATCGTTAAACTAGCTGTTAAAGCTGGCGCCTAAGGGGGGTTATGATGAATCTGAATCTCGCTGGAGCTAATGGATCGGTCGAAGTATCCGATCTGGCATTTGGTAAAGAATTCAACGAAGCATTGGTACATCAGGTTGTTAATGCATACCTGGCTGGTGCTCGTCAAGGTACAAAAGCACAGAAAACTCGCTCTGAAGTTTCTGGTGGTGGCGCTAAGCCATTCCGTCAGAAAGGAACAGGTCGTGCGCGTGCCGGTACAATTCGTTCGCCTATCTGGCGTAGTGGTGGTGTTACGTTTGCTGCGAAGCCTCGTAACCACTCGCAGAAAGTGAACAAAAAAATGTATCGTGCAGCAATGCGTTGCATTTTCTCTGAATTGGTTCGCCAGGATCGTCTGGTAGTTGTTGATCAGTTCTCCATGGATACGCCGAAAACTAAACAGTTTATTGCTAAGATGAAAGAATTTGATCTGGCAAACGCGTTGATCGTGACTGAAGATGTTGAAGCAAACCTATACCTGGCTGCTCGTAATGTTCCGCATGTGGACGTACGTGATGTTGCAGGAATCGACCCGGTTAGCCTGGTTGGTTTTGATAAGGTTGTAGTTACTGTACCTGCTCTTAAGAAAATTGAGGAGGCATTAGCATGAACCAGGAACGTCTATACAAAGTATTGTTAGGTCCTCATATCTCGGAAAAAGCAACTATTGTCGCTGACGATGCTCAGCAGGTAGTTTTTCGTGTGGCTAAAGATGCTACCAAACCGGAAATCAAAGAAGCGGTTGAGCAGTTGTTTAACGTCAAAGTATCTGGCGTAAACGTTCTCAATGCTAAGGGTAAGACCAAGCGCACTGCACGCGGCCTAGGCAAGCGTAGCGATGTTCGTAAGGCATATGTATGTCTTGCTGCTGGCTCTGAGATTGATTTTCTTGGTGGCGAATAAGAGAGGTTAAGTTATGGCGGTTATGAAATCAAAGCCAACCTCTGCTGGACGTCGTCACGTAGTTAAGGTTGCAAGTGTTGAGCTGCATAAAGGCAAGCCTTTAGCTGCATTGATCGAAAAGAAAAGCAAGAGCGGTGGTCGTAACAATAATGGTCGCATTACGACTCGTCACATTGGTGGCGGTCATAAGCAGCATTATCGTGTAGTTGATTTTCGTCGCAATAAGGATGGTATCCCAGCCGTTGTTGAGCATCTGGAATATGATCCGAACCGTACTGCGCACCTTGCCCTGCTGAAATATGCAGATGGTGAGCGTCGCTACATTATTGCGCCAAAAGGCGTTGTTGCCGGAGCTACTGTTGTTTCCGGTATTGATGCTGATATTAAAGCGGGTAACACGTTGCCGTTGCGCAACATACCTTTGGGTAGTGTTATTCACTGTGTCGAACTGAAGCCTGGTAAAGGTGCTCAGATCGCTCGTTCTGCGGGTACATCTGCTCAGTTAGTTGCGCGTGAAGGAACTTACGCTACATTGCGTCTGCGTTCCGGTGAAATGCGTAAAGTGCTGGTTGAGTGTCGCGCAACATTGGGTGAAGTTGGCAACAGCGAACATAGTCTTCGTCAGCTCGGTAAAGCCGGTGCTAAGCGTTGGTTAGGTGTTCGTCCTACCGTCCGCGGTGTTGCAATGAACCCAGTTGATCACCCGCATGGTGGTGGTGAAGGTCGTACTTCGGGCGGTCGTCATCCTGTTACACCGTGGGGCGTTCCAACTAAAGGTTATAAGACACGTAAGAACAAGCGTACGAACAAACTAATCGTTCGTCGTCGTTCGGCTAAGTAACTAACTTGAGGATACAGCTGTGCCACGTTCACTGAAGAAAGGTCCATTTATCGACCTTCACCTGTTGAAGAAGGTAGAAGCTGCAATTGATGCGGGCGATCGTAAGCCAATTAAAACTTGGTCACGTCGCTCTACTATCTTCCCGCATTTTGTTGGGATGACGATTGCAGTTCATAACGGCCGCCAGCACGTTCCAGTCTTCGTGACTGAAGATATGGTCGGCCATAAACTTGGCGAATTCGCTGCTACACGTACTTACCGTGGTCATGCTGCGGATAAGAAGGCTAAGAAGCGTTAATAAGGGGTTAAATGATGGAAGTCGCTGCTAAATTAATAGGCGCCCGCATTTCTGCCCAGAAAGCGCGCTTAGTCGCAGATCAGATTCGCGGGAAGTCGGTGGGTGAAGCTTTGAATATCTTAGCTTTCAGTCCGAAAAAAGGAGCAGATATCGTCAAGAAAGTGCTGGAGTCTGCGATTGCAAACGCCGAGCATAATGACGGTGCTGATATTGATGAGCTGCATGTCTCTGTTGTCTTCGTTGATGAAGGTGTGACTATGAAGCGAATCAAGCCACGTGCCAAGGGTCGCGCAGATCGCATCCTGAAGCGCAACTCCCACATCACCGTTAAGGTGTCCGACTAAGGCTGAGTGCTAGGAGAGTTCGTTATGGGTCAGAAAATACATCCGACCGGTATTCGACTTGGAATCGTCAAAGATCACACATCTGTGTGGTATGCCGATAAGTCTGAATATGCAAGAAAATTGCTGAACGATCTTCAGGTGCGTGAATACCTTGAAGGTCAGTTAAAAAATGCTTCTGTCAGCCGCATCGAGATCGAGCGCCCTGCACAGAATGCAAAGATCACTATATACACGGCTCGTCCAGGTATCGTGATTGGTAAAAAAGGTGAAGATGTTGAGAAGCTGCGTAACGCTGTTTCTAAAATGATGGGTGTTCCCGTTCACATCAACATCGAAGAAATTCGTAAGCCAGAACTAGATGCAATGTTAGTGGCACAAGGTGTTGCTAGTCAGCTTGAGCGTCGTGTTATGTTCCGTCGTGCTATGAAGCGTGCGGTTCAGAATGCAATGCGCTTGGGTGCCAAGGGCATTAAAATCCAGGTAGGCGGACGTTTAGGTGGCGCTGAGATCGCACGTTCTGAGTGGTATCGTGAAGGTCGTGTACCTTTGCATACTCTGCGTGCAGATATCGATTACGCACCTTATGAGGCGCACACTACATATGGTGTGATTGGCGTTAAAGTCTGGATCTTCAAAGGTGAAGTTCTTGGTGGTATCGGTCAGGTACGTGCTGAGAAAATTAATGCACCTAAGAAGAAAGGTTCTAAGTGAGGTAGACGTCAATGTTGCAACCTAAACGACTTAAATTCCGTAAGATGATGAAAGGCCGCAATCGCGGTCTGGCCCATCGCGGTAGCAAAGTTAGCTTTGGTGAGTACGGTCTCAAAGCTACCGGCCGTGGTCGTATTACTGCGCGCCAGATTGAATCTGCGCGTCGTGCTATGACCCGCCACGTCAAACGTGGCGGTAAAATCTGGATTCGTATTTTTCCAGATAAGCCGATTACTAATAAGCCACTAGAAGTGCGTATGGGTAAAGGTAAGGGTAACGTTGAGTATTGGGTAGCGCAGATCCAGCCGGGTCGTGTGTTATTTGAAATTAGCGGTGTACCTGAAGAACTGGTTAATGAAGCTTTTGCTCTTGCGACTGCTAAATTGCCGGTGTCTACAACCATTGTCAAACGGACGGTGATGTGATGAATGCCAAAGAACTTCGTGAAAAGTCTTCAGAAGAGCTCCAGCAAGTATTGCTGGGTTTGCTGAAAGATCAGTTTCATCTGCGTATGCAGAAATCAACTGGTCAGCTGTCACAGACTCACCTTCTGGGTCAGGTTCGTCGCGACGTGGCTCGCGTTAAGACAGTACTGAATGATAAGGCAGGTGATAAATGAGCGCTGAAAAACGTACTCGAACCGTTGTTGGCCGTGTTGTCAGCGACAAGATGGATAAAACCATCACAGTTCTGGTTGAGCGTAAAGAGAAGCATCCGATATACGGAAAGTTCATGACTCGCTCCTCCAAGCTGCATGCTCATGACGAAAAAAATGAGTGCCATGCGGGTGATCTTGTAACGATCGAAGAAACCCGTCCTTACTCCAAGAGTAAAACTTGGGCGCTTGTACGTATTGAAGAGCGTGCTGCGAAGGTGTAGAATACGCGCCTTCGCTCCAGTGACGGTTTGCCCGTCATGATTTTGACGGGCAGCTAACATATTTTGGAGTAGACCATGATTCAAACTGAATCGATGCTTGATGTCGCTGATAACAGCGGTGCTAAGCGAGTACAGTGTATTAAGGTTCTGGGTGGTTCACACCGCCGTTACGCAGGTATTGGTGACATCATTAAAGTTACTGTGAAGGAAGCAATTCCACGCGGTAAAGTTAAAAAAGGTCAGGTTCTTAATGCCGTTGTTGTTCGTACCCGTAAAGGTGTTCGTCGTCCTGATGGTTCTGTAATCCGCTTTGATGTTAACTCTGCGGTATTGCTGAACAATAACAACGCACCAATGGGTACGCGTATTTTTGGCCCAGTAACGCGTGAACTTCGCTCTGAGAAGTTCATGAAAATCATTTCCCTGGCGCCTGAAGTGCTTTAAGACAGAATTCTCAGGAGTTTTGTCTGCTTAACGCCACTCCCGAAAGGGTTTGGCGTTTTTGAGCATGAGCAGGTAGTAGGAAGCGATAAAGGTATAGCATGCGTAAAATTAAACGTGACGACGAAGTGGTCGTTATCGCAGGAAAAGATAAAGGTAAGCGCGGTAAAGTTCTTCGTGTATTGAAGGACGATCGTCTTATTATTTCCGGTATCAACATGATCAAGAAAAGCACCAAGCCTAACCCGCAGTTGGGTAAGCCAGGTGGTATTGTTGAGAAAGAAGCTGGGATTGCTACTTCAAATGTTGCGATTTTCAATTCCGCAACAGGTAAAGGTGATCGTGTGGGCTTTAAAGTGCTTGAAGATGGCACCAAGGTTCGCTTCTTCAAGTCCAACGGCGAAATCGTCGGCGGCGGAAAATAAGGAGCGAATGTTATGTCAAGATTAAAAGCGCTTTATGCTAACGAAGTTAAGCAGAAGCTGAAAGAAGAGTTAAGCAGCCCGAATATTATGGCTGTTCCGCGTCTGACTAAGATCACACTGAACATGGGTGTGGGTGAAGCTTTAGGTGATAAAAAGCAGCTGGAATACGCTGTAAATGATATGACCAAAATCGCTGGTCAGAAACCTGTAGTGACATTGGCGCGTACATCTATCGCTGGCTTTAAGGTTCGTGAAGGTTGGCCGATCGGTTGTAAGGTTACTTTGCGTGGACAACAGATGTGGGAATTCCTGGATCGCCTGATAGATGTTTCTATCCCGCGTATTCGTGACTTCCGTGGCCTGAACCCGAAATCTTTTGACGGTCGTGGCAACTACAGCATGGGTGTCAAAGAGCAGATCATCTTCCCTGAAATCGAATTTGATAAAGTGGATAAGATGCGTGGTCTGGATATTACGATCACAACTACTGCTAAGACAAACGACGAGGGTCGCGCCCTGCTGGCTGCCCTGAATTTTCCGTTTAAGATTTAACAGGGGTAAAGAATGGCTAAGACATCAATGAAGGCGCGTGAAGATAAGCGCACCAAAGCTGTTGCTAAATACGCTGTTAAGCGTACGCAGCTTAAAGAAATTATTAATAGTGCCACCTCTTCGGAAGAAGAGCGTTGGGACGCAACTGTTGCGCTGCAGAAACTGCCGCGTGATTCTAGCCCGAGCCGTCAGCGTAATCGTTGTCAGATTACTGGTCGCCCACATGGTGTGTATCGTAAATTTGGTCTGTGTCGTAACAAGTTACGTGAAGCAGCAATGCGCGGTGATGTTCCGGGTCTTAAGAAAGCAAGCTGGTAAGACAGTTTGTTAAATGGTAAGCACAGTGGTCAGGGCAGGGAACTGCTACCGCATTGTGCTGCACAACTGAGGAAGTAAATGCATGAGCATGCAAGATACATTAGCGGATATGTTCACTCGTATCCGTAATGGTCATATGGCTGAGAAAACAGCTGTATCCATGCCGTCTTCCAAGATCAAAGTATCAGTTGCTGAAGTGTTGAAGAATGAAGGTTATATCGCTGACTACGCTGTAGAAGGTGAAGCTAAACCTCTTCTCACTATCGAACTGAAATATTTTGATGGTAAGCCGGTAATCGAAGAGATTAAACGAGTTAGTCGTCCAGGTCTGCGCATCTATAAGGCAACTAAAGAGCTGCCTACTATTGCAGCTGGTCTTGGTGTTGCGATCGTATCTACCTCTAAGGGTATGATGACTGATCGTGCTGCACGCGCTGCCGGTATCGGTGGTGAAATCATTTGCACGGTATTCTAAGGGGTTACAATGTCACGTATTGCTAAAAATCCCGTAGTCATTCCTGCAGGTGTAGAACTGAAACTTGATGGGCAGTCCGTTAGTGTTACTGGTAAGAATGGCCAGTTAGCTATCAATATGCACCCGTCTGTTTCGATGGAACAAGAAGGTGATGTACTGACGTTTGCTGCTCGCGATGGCTCTAAAATTGCGCGCTCTATGTCTGGCACCGCTCGTTCTATTGTTAACAACATGGTTGTCGGTGTATGCGAAGGTTTCGCGAAAACTTTATTATTACAGGGTGTTGGTTACCGTGCTGCCGTTAAAGAAGGCGCTATTAATCTTACTCTGGGTTTCTCGCATCCAATCGAATATCAATTGCCTGAAGGCATAACAGCTGAAATGCCTAACCAAACCACAATTATTATTCGTGGTGCTGATAAGCAGCGGGTTGGTCAGGTCGCGGCAGAAGTTCGTGCGTTCCGTCCACCAGAGCCTTATAAAGGTAAGGGTGTACGTTATGCGGACGAACATGTTCGTCGTAAAGAGGCTAAGAAGAAGTAAGGCAGGGTTATGAACGCTAAGAAAAAAGCTCGTATTCGTCGCTCACTGCGTGCTCGCCTGAAAATGCGTGAACTGGGTGCTGCGCGTCTGTGTGTTAACCGCACACCACGTCACATTTATGCTCAGCTTATTTCTGCTGATGGCGGCCAGGTTCTGGCTTCTGCATCAACAGTAGAGCAAGCGCTGCGCACAGGTAGTACTGGTAACGCCGAAGCTGCAGTAAAAGTAGGCGCACTGATTGCAGAGCGCGCTAAAGAAGCAGGTATCACTAAGGTTGCTTTTGACCGTTCGGGATTCAAATTCCACGGTCGTATAAAAGCGCTAGCTGACGCAGCCCGTGAAGGCGGCCTGGAATTCTAAAGGGGTCGATGATGTCAAATCACGAACAAAAAGATGGTGATCTACAGGAAAAGCTAGTTCAAGTAAATCGCGTAGCCAAAGTAGTTAAAGGTGGACGTATTTTTGCTTTTACAGCATTGACTGTAGTTGGTGACGGTAAAGGGCGTGTTGGTTTCGGCCGAGGTAAAGCCCGCGAAGTGCCTGTTGCAATTCAAAAAGCAATGGAAGCCGCTCGTCGCAACATGATCCGTGTTGAGCTTAATGGTGATACTTTGCAGTATCCTATTAAAGCACGTCACGGTGCGTCAAAAGTTTATATGCAGCCAGCCTCTCAGGGTACTGGTGTAATTGCCGGTGGTGCTATGCGTTCCGTATTGGAAATTGCTGGTGTGCATAACGTATTGGCTAAATGCTACGGATCTACAAATCCTATCAACGTTGTACGTGCAACATTTAAAGGTTTGCAGCAAATGCGCTCACCTGAAGATATTGCCGCAAAGCGTGGTAAGTCTGTAGAAGAGATTCTGGGGTAGACGATTATGGCTAATACTTTGAAAGTAAAACTGGTCCGCAGCCCAATCGGTATCCTGCCTAAGCACAAATTATGTGTTAAGGGTCTTGGTTTGCGCCGTATCGGACATATTGTTGAGCTGGAAGATACTCCTTCAGTTCGCGGTATGATCAATAAAGTCCACTACATGGTTAGTGTAGTAGGCGAGTAAGAGGAGTTCGTCATGCGTCTGAACACTCTAAGTCCAGCTGCTGGTTCTAAGCCTGCACCAAAACGCGTAGGACGCGGTATTGGTTCTGGTTTGGGCAAAACCGGTGGTCGTGGTCACAAGGGTCAGAAGTCCCGCTCTGGCGGTACTGTAAAACCGGGTTTTGAAGGCGGTCAGATGCCGTTGCAGCGTCGTCTGCCGAAGTTCGGCTTCACTTCCCGTATAGCTCGTTTTGTTGCAGAAGTTCGTTTGAACGAACTGAACGGCATTGAAGCGGAAGTAATCGATCTGGCAGCGTTGAAAGCTGCAGATATTATCTCTGAAGAGATCAAGTCTGCAAAAATCATACTGTCAGGTGAGCTTAAGAAAGCAGTCAACATCAAAGGTCTTCGTGTGACCAAAGGTGCTTTGGTTGCAATCGAAACTGCTGGCGGCAAAGTCGAGGCGTAAATGGCTAAGAAAGGATCAATACCGGCAGGCAATCAGAGTGGTTTAGGTGAGCTATGGTCTCGTCTGCGCTTTGTGTTGCTGGCTATCGTGGTTTATCGTATCGGTGCACACATACCTGTGCCTGGTATTAACCCTGATCGTCTGGCCGCACTGTTCGATCAAAATCAGGGGACGATTCTCAGCCTCTTTAATATGTTCTCGGGCGGTGCTTTAGAGCGTATGAGTATTCTTGCGCTTGGTATCATGCCTTATATCTCTGCCTCTATTATTATGCAGTTGATGACGGTGGTGAGTCCGCAGCTTGAGCAATTAAAGAAAGAAGGTGAGTCGGGTCGTCGTAAGATCAATCAATACACACGCTACGGTACTGTCCTGCTGGCTACTGTTCAGTCGTTTGGTATGGCTGTTGGACTAGCTAATCAGGGTGTTGCCTTCCTTGGAGGGCCCAGCTTTTACTTTGTCGCCGTTGTGACATTGGTAGCTGGCGCAGTTTTCCTGATGTGGTTAGGAGAGCAGGTAACTGAGCGCGGTATTGGTAATGGTATTTCGATTTTGATTTTCGCTGGTATTGTTGCTGGTTTACCGAGTGCCATCGGGCAGTCTTTCGAGTCTGCACGACAGGGTGATCTGAACATCCTTGCGTTACTGGCGATTGCTGTATTAGCGGTCGCTACAGTCGGCTTTGTTGTATTTATGGAGCGCGGTCAACGCCGTATCACCATAAATTACGCGAAACGTCAGCAAGGGCGTCAGGTTTACGCTGCTCAGACCAGCCATCTGCCATTGAAAGTTAATATGGCCGGTGTAATTCCTCCGATCTTTGCGTCTAGTATTTTGCTGTTTCCTGCGTCAGTTGGCCAATGGTTTGGTCAGACTGAAGGAATGGAATGGTTAGGTGATATTGCTCTGGCTCTCGGGCCTGGGCAGCCGCTTTACATCATTTTGTTCTCAGTATGCATAGTGTTCTTCTGTTACTTTTATACGGCGATTATGTTTAATCCTCGTGAAGTAGCAGACAACTTGAAGAAGTCAGGTGCTTTTATTCCGGGCATACGCCCAGGTGAGCAATCGGCTCGTTACATTGACTCTGTGTTGGGTCGCCTAACTTTGTTTGGTGCACTTTACATCACAGCGGTATCTCTCATGCCACAATTTTTAGTTGTTGCCTGGAATGTACCTTTCTACTTTGGCGGAACGTCTCTGCTTATCGTAGTAGTTGTTGTAATGGACTTTATGGCTCAGGTGCAGTCACATTTGATGTCTCACCAATACGAGTCCCTGATGAAAAAATCAAATCTCAAAGGTGGCGGTGCAGGTTTACTGCGCTGAGCGCTCTAGGAGTGGATCATGAAGGTGCGTGCATCTGTTAAAAAGATCTGTCGTAACTGCAAGATTGTACGTCGCAACGGTTCGGTTCGTGTAATCTGCAAGGTGGAACCCCGCCATAAGCAGCGCCAGGGTTAATTTCCTGGAAAGGGAGTAGAGAGCGCGAAGTCTTGATTTAATATTAATCAAGGCGTATAATCTCGCGCTTTCTATGAACGTATTTATAGAATTTTGCTCAATGAGAGCATTTTTAAGATGGAGTAAGTTGAATGGCCCGTATAGCTGGCGTCAATATTCCTGACAATAAGCATGCGGTTATTTCTCTGACTTACATTTATGGGATTGGCCGTACGACTGCAAAGAAAATCTGTGTAACTTCTGGTATTACCGAAGCGACAAAGATTTCCGAGCTTAGCGAAGAGCAGCTCGATGTAGTTCGTGGTGAAGTTGGCAAGTTTACAGTTGAAGGTGACCTACGCCGTGAAGTGTCTATGAGCATTAAGCGTCTCATGGATCTCGGTTGTTTCCGTGGTATTCGTCATCGTCGTAACCTGCCTGTTCGTGGGCAGCGTAGTAAGACCAACGCGCGTACGCGCAAAGGTCCACGTAAGCCGATCCGTAAATAAGTGTTAAGCGATAGGAATTTCCAATATGGCTAAGCCAGGTAATCGCACACGTAAGAAAGTTAAAAAGCAAGTCGTAGATGGGTTAGCCCATATCCACGCTTCTTTTAACAATACAATTATCACCATTACCGACCGCCAGGGTAATGCACTTTCATGGGCAACTTCAGGCGGCTCCGGCTTCCGTGGTTCTCGTAAAAGTACACCGTTCGCTGCGCAGGTTGCTGCAGAGCGTGCCGGCCAGGCTGCTTTGGATTATGGTTTGAAAAATCTCGACGTGTTTGTAAAAGGTCCTGGACCTGGTCGTGAATCGGCAGTTCGTGCGCTGAACGGTTGCGGCTACAAAATTACAAACATTACTGATGTCACGCCGATTCCACATAACGGCTGTCGTCCACCGAAAAAACGTCGCGTATAAACTGGAGACGGTATAATGGCAAGATATCTTGGGCCAAAGTGCAAGCTGTCACGCCGTGAAGGTACAGACCTGTTCTTGAAGAGTGGTGTCCGTGCACTGGATAGTAAGTGTAAAGCTGAAACTGTTCCTGGTGTACATGGTGCTCGTCGAGGTCGTCTGTCCGATTACGGTCTACAGCTTCGTGAAAAACAAAAAGTACGTCGTATTTATGGTGTACTGGAACGTCAGTTCCGCAATTACTACAAAGAAGCCGCTCGTCAGGCTGGCTCAACAGGTGAAAACCTGCTTCAGCTGCTTGAAGGTCGTCTGGATAACGTAGTTTATCGTATGGGTTTTGGGTCTACACGTGCTGAAGCTCGTCAGGTCGTATCACACCGACAGATCACTATTAATGGTCAGGTTGTAAACATTGCATCTTATAAAGTGCAAGCGGGTGATGTGGTCGCAGTTCGTGAAAAAGCTAAAAATCAGTTGCGTGTTAAAAGCGCTCTGACTCTGGCTTCGCAGCGTGCTCCAATTGAGTGGGTTTCAGTTGATGCTGGCAAAATGGAAGGCGTTTATAAGTCCGTTCCTGAGCGTAGCGAATTGTCAGCTGACATCAATGAGCAGCTGATCGTTGAGCTGTACTCTAAGTAATTCATGAACTCTTGATTGGTGGAACTATGCAGCGTTCTGTAAATGAGTTTCTGAGTCCTCGTCATATTGACGTTCAGGAAATCAGTAACACACGTGCTAAAGTGACCCTGGAACCGCTTGAACGTGGTTTCGGTCATACGTTGGGTAATGCCTTGCGTCGTATTTTACTTTCTTCAATGCCTGGCTGTGCCATCACTGAAGTTGAAATTGACGGCGTCTTGCATGAATACAGCACAATTGAAGGCGTACAGGAGGATGTCATTGAGATCCTTCTGAACCTTAAAGGCGTTGCTATCACGCTACATAATGGCGAAGAAGCAACTCTGACATTGAGCAAATCAGGCTCAGGTGCTGTAACAGCTGGTGATATTCAGTTGAACCAGGATGCTGAGATTGCAAATCCCGACCACGTGATTGCTCACCTGAACTCAGGCGCGACTCTGAATATGCAGCTCAAGGTAACCAACGGACGTGGTTATGTTCCTGCTGACACTCGCGCTAATGACGAAGATGAAACTCGTGCTATTGGTCGTCTCCAGTTGGATGCTTCTTATAGTCCGGTACGCCGTGTTTCTTATGTTGTCGAAAGTGCTCGTGTGGAGCAGCGTACTGACCTAGATAAGCTGGTTATTGATATCGAGTCAAATGGTACGATTGATCCTGAAGAGTGCATTCGTCGTGCCGCTACAATTCTTCAACATCAGTTGTCTGTTTTTGTTGATCTTGAAGATGCAGCTGACCAGGCGAAGGATGAGCCAGCAGAGCCGGAAGTTGATCCGATTCTGTTGCGCCCAGTCGATGATTTGGAATTGACGGTTCGTTCTGCCAACTGTCTGAAAGCAGAACAGATTTACTATATTGGTGATCTGATTCAGCGGACAGAAGTTGAGCTGCTGAAAACCCCAAATCTAGGTAAGAAGTCGCTGACAGAGATTAAAGATGTACTTGCTTCCAAAGGACTTTCTTTGGGCATGCGTCTTGAAAACTGGCCTCCGGCTAGCCTGAAGAACGACGATAAAATCGCATCGTAAGATGCGGTTTTAACTGACCAAGTTGGTAAGGAATTTATAATGCGTCATCGTAAATCTGGTCGTCATTTAAATCGTACCAGCTCGCACCGCAAAGCGATGTTCAAGAACATGGCATGCTCATTATTTGAACATGAACTGATCCGAACTACTTTGCCAAAAGCGAAAGAACTTCGCCGCGTAGCTGAGCCACTGATTACTCTGGCGAAAGAAGATTCGGTTGCAAACCGCCGTTTGGCATTTGACCGAACTCGTAGTAAAGAAGCTGTTGGTAAGCTTTTCACCGACCTTGGACCTCGCTATGCGAACCGTCCAGGTGGATATATCCGCATTTTGAAATGTGGCAATCGTCCAGGTGATAACGCTCCTATGGCTTATGTTGAGTTAGTAGACCGTAAGGTTTCTGGCGCAGCAGCTGAAGATGTTGAAGGTTAATCTACCTTCATAAAAAAAACCCGGCTTTGGCCGGGTTTTTTATGTCTGTTCCTTTATCTCTTTTCGAGCAGTGGTTTCAGGAAGTGGCCCGTATGAGAGTTGCACTCGTTTGCAACGGTTTCTGGTGTGCCCGCCGCCACAATAGTGCCTCCGTTAATGCCTCCCTCGGGCCCTAAGTCGACGATCCAGTCCGCTGTTTTTATTACGTCAAGATTGTGTTCAATAATGACGACTGTGTTGCCGTGGTCTCTTAGTCTGGACAGTACCGTCATCAGTTGCTCTATGTCGTGAAAATGCAGCCCTGTTGTTGGCTCATCCAGAATATAAAGTGTTTTACCGGTGTCCCTTTTAGACAGCTCTTTAGCTAGTTTAACGCGTTGTGCTTCACCTCCGGAGAGTGTGGTCGCGGCTTGTCCGAGGCGTATATATGACAGACCTACATCAATCAGTGTTTGCAGGCGGCGTGCCAAAGCGGGAATGGCATCGAAGAACTCTCTTGCATCTTCTACGGTCAGGTTGAGTATTGCGTCAATACTTTTCCCTTTGTACTGAATCTCAAGTGTCTCGCGGTTGTAGCGCTTACTTTTGCAGATATCGCACGGTACGTAAATATCGGCGAGAAAGTGCATTTCAACTTTGATTACGCCATCTCCCTGGCATGCTTCACAACGACCGCCTTTTACATTGAAGCTAAACCGCCCGGGCTTGTAGCCACGAGAGCGAGCCTCTTGTGTACCGGCAAGCAGTTCGCGTATCGGTGTGAAGATTCCAGTATAGGTGGCTGGATTAGAGCGGGGAGTTCGGCCTATCGGACTTTGATCGATGTCTATGACTTTATCAAGATGTTGTAAACCGTCTATCGACTCATAGGGGGCGGCATCTAATGTTGTTGCGTGGTTGAGAACTGTCGCTGCGAGGGGGTACAGCGTGTTATTAATCAGTGTGGATTTTCCCGATCCTGAGACGCCGGTGATACACGTCATCAGTCCCAGTGGAATCTCTATGGTGACATTCTGCAGGTTGTTACCCGTAGCGCCGGCGACTGTTAGTGTTTTGCTGTGATCAAATGGGTGGCGTTTATCAGGTATGGCGATTGATTTTATGCCTGACAGGTATTGTCCTGTCAGTGAGTTTTTATTGTTAATAACTTCATCAGGGGTGCCATAAGCAACAATCTCTCCGCCGTGAACGCCTGCCCCGGGTCCTACATCTATCACATAATCTGCGAGACGAATCGCATCTTCGTCATGCTCAACGACAATGACAGTATTGCCTAGATCGCGTAAATGAATGAGTGTTTTGAGTAGGCGTTCATTATCACGCTGATGAAGGCCAATCGAGGGCTCGTCGAGAATGTACATAACGCCAACAAGACCTGCGCCGATCTGGCTGGCAAGTCGTATGCGTTGGGCTTCTCCGCCTGATAGCGTATCTGCTTTTCGGTCAAGTGACAGATAATCCAGTCCTACATTGACCAGGAAGGATAAACGCAACCGAATCTCTTTAAGGATTTTGTCTGCGATCTCGCCTTGTTTGCCGGCAAGCTTAAGGTTCTGGTAATACTCCAGGCTAGCACCGATGGGCATGGTGACAAGATCAGGTAGGGTATGCTGGTCTATGTATACATGCCTTGCATCTCTTCTCAGTCTGCTGCCATGACAAGATGGGCATGGCTGCATATTAAGGTATTTAGCCAGGTCCTCGCGGACCATGTCAGACTCTGTTTCCTTATATCGACGTTGAAGGTTGTTGAGTACGCCTTCGAACGGGTGCGACTTAATAATGGTATCGCCGCGATCATTTAAATAGGTAAAAGGAACCTCTTCAGTTCCTGTGCCTTCGAGAATTAATGTTTGGTGGTTGGCCGAAAGGTTTTCAAAAGGTGTATCGATATCAAACGAGTAATGTTTCGCAACAGCTTTGAGTTGTTGAAAGTAATAAAGCGTTCTTCTGTCCCAGCCGCGAATGGCGCCTTCTGATAAGGTGAGTGTAGGGTCTTGAATGACTTTATGGGCATCAAAAAATTGTTTTACACCTAAGCCGTCACAACTGGGGCAGGCCCCATGAGGGTTATTAAACGAAAACAAGCGTGGTTCTAATTCCTGAATACTGTGGCCGCATTCCGGGCAGGCAAAGCGGGATGAAAACACAAGGTCTGTTGCTTCTCCATCCATATAAGCAATACGTGCGATACCGTCCGTAAGGTTCAGTGCTGTTTCAAAAGATTCTGCCAGCCTGATTTGCAGATCACTTCGTACCTTGAAGCGATCGACCACTGCTTCAATCGAATGTTTTTTATTTTTATCCAGTTCTGGGGCGCTATCAAGGTCGACAACAATACCGTTGATTCTTGCGCGGACAAATCCCTGCTTTTTCAGGTCGTGAAGGGTGTGTAAGTGCTCACCTTTGCGCCCTTGTACAACGGGTGCTAACAGCATTAGTTTGCTGCCTTCTTCCAGGGCTAGTACCTGATCCACCATCTGGCTGACAGTTTGAGCCGCTAACGGTAAATTATGATCGGGGCATCGAGGTTCGCCTGCCCGGGCAAATAGCAGGCGCAAGTAATCGTAAATTTCGGTGATAGTGCCGACAGTAGATCTCGGATTGTGTGACGTTGATTTTTGTTCAATCGAAATAGCAGGGGATAGCCCTTCGATGTGATCAACGTCCGGCTTTTCCATCATAGATAGAAATTGCCTGGCGTAAGTAGATAAGGACTCAACATAGCGTCTCTGACCCTCCGCGTATAACGTATCGAACGCCAGTGATGATTTTCCAGAACCGGAAAGGCCTGTTATTACCACAAGCTTATCGCGCGGGATGTCCAGATCAATATTTTTCAGGTTGTGGGTGCGCGCACCGCGAACCAGAATAGTGTCCATGCTTGCTCCAGAGAGAAATACAAAAGAGATCGATTATAAAGTACTGAGGGGCGACAGCGCCACGTGTTCTGTTTCATATAAATGAATATGTTGGATCTGCGGTGCTGCGTATAAATTCATATGTTCTCTGTGGTATGCTTTGCAGAAATGAATAATGGTTTCCCTCTTTTCTAGGGGGCTGATTTATGTGACGGAGAGAAGCATGGCGCGCGGTGTAAATAAAGTGATCTTGGTAGGTAATATGGGTGGCGATCCTGAGGTGAGGTATATGCCGTCAGGAAATGCTGTTACCAATGTTACGCTGGCTACTAGTGAGTCCTGGAAAGATAAGCAAACGGGTCAGAATCAGGAACGTACTGAATGGCATCGTGTTGTTTTTTTCAATAAATTAGCTGAGATAGCCGGCGAATATCTGCGTAAGGGATCTCAGGTCTATATTGAAGGTTCATTGCGTACGCGTAAGTGGCAGGACCAGAGTGGTCAGGATCGTTATACGACTGAAATTGTTGCCAGTGAAATGCAGATGTTAGGTGGTCGCAGTGGTAATAACGATAATGCTGGCTATTCTCAGGATCAGGAATATAGTCAGCAAGCTCCAGCGCCGCAGCAAAGAGCTCCTCAGCAGGCCCGCCCACAGAGCGCCCCGCCACAGCAAAAACCACAGCAGGCTCCTGCGCAGCCGCAACAACCCGCCACTAACTTTGATGACTTTGATGACGATATACCGTTCTAGCAAATACCATAGAGTATAATGTAAAGAATATCCTTGAGAGCCCCATTAATTGGGGCTTTCTTGTTTCTGCCTATGTAAAATTTATGTTCATTTCTATTGAATGGCGTGGTAAAAATAAGTTTTCAGGCTATTTCAAACTAGGGTCAACGTAGTATGACGGAATGGACAAAACTGTTGCCAATTAAAATTCTTGTTACCGGTGGTGGCGGGCAGGTTGCGCATGATTTGGTGATGTTGGGGAAGCAGGACAGCCATTTTGATCTGATCACTTTAGATGCTGTGCATCTTGATATTACTTCCCCTGCGTCTATTCAGGAAGCACTGGATCTGTATATGCCAGATTATGTGGTGAATACGGTTGCTTTTAATAATGTCGATGCCGCGGAGCATGACTCCGAGTTTTGTTACCAATTAAATGCGACGGGTGTGAAAAACCTTGCTATTGAGTGCGGTGCCCTGTCTATTCCACTCATCCATCTTTCGACAGATCATCTGTTTGATGGGCATTACGCCAGTGGTTACAGTGAAGATGATGAGGCTTCACCATTAGGTGTTTTTGGTGAAAGCAAGCGTCAGGGTGAGGAGTTCTTGAGGCAGTACCAGCCCATGCATATTATTTTGCGGGTTAGCTGGATTTTCAGTCCTCGGGGCGATAACTACCTGCTTCGCACTTTAGACAAAGCACGTACATTGTCGGCGATTGAAACCGCGGATGATCGACAAGGGTGTCCTACGTCTGCTGTGGATGTCGGGCGTGTCATACTGGCGATTATCAAGCAGTTGCATAATGGTGCTGATGCATGGGGTACTTATCATTATTGTGGTGCGGAAGTGACGACCCGATATCGTTTTACCGAGGCAATACTTGCAGCCGCAAGGCAGTATGAAGAGCTACGGACAACATCGCTGGTTCCGGTCTCTTCTCGTACGCTGCATGCTGAGGTTGATCGACCAGCCTCCTCGGTACTTAAATGTAAGAAGTTGTTAAGTACCTTCGGTATCAGGCAGCGTCCCTGGCGTAACGAGTTAGTTGCTGTGCTACGTCAGATTTATAAAACTAAAAATAAAACTGAAGCTAAATCGGGTTAGCTCCAGGGTGTTGCATTATGTGTTATTGCAACACTTAGCACGTAGGCAACGCAGCACAATGCAAGAATAAAGGCGGTGACTCTAATGGCTTTGGTTTTGCCGCGTTTCAGGGCAATCGTGCCAAAACCGATATAGAGAAACAGACCGATGACTTTCGCGGTTAACCAATCTGCGACAAAGGGGTATTGACTCAGAATGATTGTGAGTGCGATCGCGCTGGCTAACAGGACTGTATCGATAATATGTGGTAATACTCTGACGAGTTTCTTTTGCAGCCACTCGGCGTCAACCAGCATGCCGGCACCGCGTACCATAAAGAATAAAATGCTTAAGGTGACGCTGGTCAGGTGAAGGTGTTTGATTAACGGATAGTATTCGTACATCAGCTTTTCCTGTTGGGCATTATGGCGGCCTATTAAACTCGCTTGCTTTTAAGACTGCAAGCTTTTAAGGCGTAAGTATAGCGAGCGAATAAGTAAGCATGATACGAGGATTGAACGATGTCTGTTGATCAAAATTCTGAATTGATCTCTATTGATGATGCCTTGTCTGCGCTTTTGCAGACGGCCCCGCAGCCCACAGAAACAGACGTGGTCTATCTTGAGCATGCGGTAGGCAGGGTGTTGGCCGAGTCGCCAGTAGCTGCGATAGATGTTCCACCTGCAGATAATAGTAGTATGGATGGTTACGCTATTCAAAGCAGCGTCTTGAATGCTCAAGGTGGTACGTCATTGCCTGTGTCTCAGAGAATACCTGCAGGAAAAGCGCCGGCTGTACTGTTGGCGGGTACTGCCGCCAGAATTTTTACCGGCGCAGAAATACCTGAAGGGGCTGATGCTGTCGTGATGCAGGAAGCGGTTGGATTAGATGGCGACAATGTCATTATCAGGAGCGCAGTACTGCCAGGGCAGAATGTCCGGCGTAAAGGTCAGGATATTCAGGCGGGGCAGGTGGTCCTGAATAAAGGTATGCGTCTTCAGGCGGTTGATGTGGGGGTGTTGGCATCCACGGGGCTGGATAGTGTGACAGTATATCGGCCGTTAAAGGTCGCAATATTGTCAACGGGAAATGAGCTGGTAAATCCCGGCGAGTCGTTGACCGCGGGTCAGATATACAACGCTAATCGCTTTGTTTTGAACTCCCTTTTGATTCAGATGGGCTGTGTTCCTGTTGATCTTGGAATTGTTGTCGATAGCGCTGAAGCTGTCGAGGAGGCGCTTGAGTGCGCTGCCAGGCAGGCCGATTGCATTATCAGTACAGGTGGAGTGTCGGTCGGAGAGGAAGATTATGTTAAGCAGTCGGTTGAGCGTCTCGGGGAGCTGGATATCTGGCGCTTAAAAATTAAGCCGGGTAAACCGTTGGCGTTTGGTCGTGTGAAACAGGTTCCTTTCTTTGGTTTGCCGGGGAATCCGGCTTCGGCTCTTATTACCTTTTGTTTATTGGCGCGCCCTTTTTTGCTGCGAATGCAAGGTGCTAATATGGATCCGCCGCTGGTTTTTAGTGTTCCGGCAGGTTTTGATCATCCTAAACCCGGTACGCGTCAGGAGTACTTGCGGGCCAGAATAGAGAAAGGAGAGGTTGTGGTGTTCCATAATCAGAGCTCGGGCATGCTTTCTTCTGCCAGTTGGGCAAATGGTTTGGCTGTAATCCCACCTGATACGGTAGTCGTTAAAGGAGATGTAGTGAGCTTTATACCGTTTTCAGAGCTGTTAGGCTGATATTATTGGGTTTAGTATCTAATAGAAGGTAAAATGCGCAGTTTATTAGCTGGTCAGAGATCTTGATGGAAGTGAATACGCAACAGGACCCATTCAAAGAAATACGTCCTTATCATGATAACGAAGTCGAGGCTGTATTACAGCGTTTGCTTTATGACAATGAATTGATAGGTGCGGTAACTCATTATCAGTTTCCTTCTTTACCCTCCTGGTTAGCAAAACTATTGAAGCCGTTTGTCCGCATCGGGCTGGCGCGCGAATTTGGTGATATTCAGTCTGTGAGGCAGTTTCAGCAGGCTGTCGCTAAATATATGACAAAAATGATTGCCAGGTCGACGACTCGTCTGAGTTGCTCAGGTATGGAGGCCCTGGAAGATGATGAAGCTTATCTGTTTGTGTCGAATCATCGTGATATTGCCATGGATCCGGCCTTTGTTAACTGGACGCACTATCAGCGCAACCTGCCGACGGTCAGGGTTGCGATAGGTGATAATTTACTCTCTAAGCCTTACGTTTCTGATCTTATGCGCTTAAATAAAAGTTTTATTGTTAAGCGTTCGTCAAAGGGGCCTAGAGAGATGTTGGCTGCAGTGACTCAGTTATCAGCATATATCGACCAGAGTATTCATGAAGGAGAATCTGTCTGGATAGCGCAACGGGAAGGTCGGGCAAAAGATGGTAATGACAAGACCGACCCTGCTATTCTGAAAATGTTTTATATGAGTCAGCGTAAGCAGCGCAGCTTTGCAGAAGCTATTAAGCGCCTGAATATTGTACCTGTTTCTATTTCTTACGAATTTGACCCTTGTGATCGAGCAAAAGCCATAGAGCTGGCCGAGCGTGAGAAAACTGGCGGATATAAAAAAGGTCAGCATGAAGATATTGAAAGTATTGTGCAGGGCATTACAGGATATAAGGGTGCCGTGCATATTCACTTTGGTGATGTGATTGTTGATGACTATGATGCCCCTGAAGCGTTGGCAGCCGAGCTGGATCGTCAGATACATCAAGGTTACTTCTTGCACCCTTCCAACTATATTGCTGCGGGTCAGCCGGATAAAGCGACAACTGCAGAGCGTGATGCTTTTGAAGAGCGTTTCAGAGGGTTAAGTCCGCGTGAAAGTGAAATTATGCGACGGATGTACGCCAATCCCGTGTATAACCAGGAATTAAAAAAGGGTGATGCTTGTGAGTAAATTGACTCATCTGGATGAGCAGGGTCATGCCCATATGGTAGATGTATCCGAAAAAGCTGTTACTACCCGTGAAGCTCGTGCTTATGCGGAGATACATATGTTACCGCAAACCCTGGAGATGATTGTATCTGGCGGCCATAAAAAAGGTGATGTACTTGCTGTGGCGCGTATTGCCGGTATTCAGGCGGCGAAGCGCACCAGTGATCTGATTCCGCTGTGTCATCCTCTGATGCTGACCAAGGTGTCAGTGGAGCTTCAACCTGATTTGAAAAAATCGGCGATCTGTATCACGACATTGTGCCGCTTATCAGGTCAGACAGGAGTTGAGATGGAGGCATTAACAGCGGCATCGGTCGCTGCGCTGACCTTGTATGATATGTGTAAAGCGGTTGATAAAGGTATGGTGATTTCAGACGTTAAGCTGCTGGAGAAAAAAGGTGGTAAAAGCGGTCACTGGGTATCGGAGGATAAATGATGTTATCACTCGTTTTTTTTGCCAGTGTGCGAGAAAAGTTAGGCGTCGAAAAAGAGCAATGGGAGTGGAGTGCTGACATCTTGACGGTCGAGCAGTTGCTGGTTTCCTTAGTTAAAGCCAAAGGTGAGCATTGGGGTAGTGTCTTGCTGCAGCCTAATCTGTTGATAGCGGTGAATCAGGAGATGGTCAGTTCGGATACTACTATTAATGATGGCGATGAGATCGCTTTTTTCCCACCGGTAACAGGCGGCTAATTGATGTCAAAGCAGGAAAAAACAGTATTGGGTTATCTTCGAGCGACTTTCTATTACATGGCATTTTATCCTGCCACTATTGTTTATAGCTTGCTGTGTGTTGTTGTGGCCAGACCGCTGCCGTTTCCTCAGCGATTTAAGTTTGTTACCTTGATTAATTATTTTTATATCGCGTGGTTACGTATTTGTTGTGGTGTGAAATTACATATTGAAGGGCTGGAGAATTTGCCGAAAGAGGGGGCTTATGTAGCGATAGCTAACCACCAGAGCGAATGGGAGACTATTTACTTTCAGGTTTTGATTCGTCCTCAGTGTATTGTATTGAAGAAAGAGCTCTTAAAAATGCCATTTTTTGGTTGGGCAATGGGCTTATTAGATCCGATTGCGTTAGATCGAAGTCAGAAGCGTGGTGCGTTAAAAGAGCTGTTGTTACAGGGAAAAGATCGCTTGGGTAAAGGTATACCGATTGTCATCTTTCCTCAGGGAACCCGGCTTGCAGTGGGAGATCGGGGGAAATTTAATAAAGGTGGAGCGATGCTGGCGGTCAGCTCTGAAGTGCCCGTTATTCCAATTGCTCATAATGCCGGTGTCTATTGGCCAGGTAAGAGCTTCATTAAGTATCCCGGTACCATTCAGTTGCGTATAGGTAAGCCAGTTTCTTCTGTAGGCAGAAGTGTTGATGAGGTTCATACAGAATCTGTGGGCTGGTTGCTGGCGCAGATGGAGCAGATGGAACAGGTAGAGTCAGAAGAGCGCCTCTGATTTTTTCCTTGCGGTAGTGAGCAGATATAAAAGTACAGATATAAAAAAACCGCCACTTCAACTGGCGGTTTTTTATTTTGCTTCAAGTATTAGCCGTTGTAGCGCTGGAATACCAGAGTAGAGTTAGTGCCGCCAAAGCCAAAGCTGTTGGACATAACACGGTCTAACTTCACATTATCTTTACGCACGGTAACAATCGGCATGCCTTCCGCTTCAGCATCGAGTTCATCAATGTTGGCTGATGCGCAGATGAAATCGTTTTCCATCATCAGTAGGCTGTAGATCGCTTCCTGAGCGCCTGTTGCGCCAAGGGAGTGTCCGGTGAGTGATTTGGTAGAGCTTACAGCAGGCATGTCAGCACCGAAGGTGTTCTTCATTGCTTTGAGTTCCTGTATGTCTCCGGCAGGTGTTGAGGTTCCGTGGGAATTGATATAGTCGATCTTACCGTCAACGGTGGCCATTGCCTGTTGCATGCAGCGCATCGCGCCTTCGCCGGACGGGGCAACCATATCGTAACCATCGGAGGTCGCACCATAGCCGACTAACTCGCCATAAATTTTAGCACCACGTGCTTTGGCGTGTTCCAGCTCTTCGAGAACCAGCATGCCTGCGCCGCCTGCAATGACGAAACCGTCACGATTGGCGTCATAGGCGCGAGATGCTTTGTCTGGTGTTTCATTGTACTTGCTGGACAATGCGCCCATAGCATCAAACATCACAGTCAGAGACCAGTGCAACTCTTCGCCGCCACCCGCAAAAACGATGTCTTGCTTGCCCATCTGAATCTGCTCCATTGCATTACCAATACAGTGGGCACTGGTGGCGCAGGCAGAGGTAATGGAGTAGTTGATGCCTTTAATTTTAAACGGTGTGGCAAGGCATGCTGAGACGGTGCTGCCCATGGTGCGAGTGACCCTGTAAGGGCCTACGCGGCGCACGCCTTTGTCGCGTAAAATATCAGCGCTTTCAACGATATCAGCAGAAGATGCGCCGCCGGAGCCGGCAATCAATCCAGTGCGAACATTGGATACCTGATCGTCAGTGAGCTGTGCGTCTTTAATGGCTTGGTCCATTGCAAGGTATGAGTATGCTGCAGCATTACCCATAAATCGACGAAGCTTGCGATCAATTAGCGCCTCCAGGTCGATATCAATGCTACCGGCCACATGGCTACGAAAACCTAATTCTTTGTACTCTTCCTGGAACTTAATGCCAGAACGGCCTTGTTTCAATGAATCAAGTACAGTTTCTTTATCGTTACCCAAGCAGGATACGATACCCATTCCTGTCACTACAACGCGTCGCATATGTTGTATCTCCTGTTAAGAGGATTTTTTTTCTTATTCGTTGATGGATTAGTGTGCCTGTTTAGCCCACGCTGCATTTGATAAGCGAAGTGGGCAAGACTGAATAATAGATCAGAAATTGTCGGTCGATGTGAACAGGCCTACGCGCAGATCTTTAGCGGTATAAATTACACGGCCATCAACAGAAACAGTGCCATCGGCAATGCCCATTACCAGTTTGCGTTCAATAACACGCTTTAATTCAATATGGTATGTGACTTTCTTGGCCGTAGGCAATACCTGTCCGGTGAATTTTACTTCCCCGGAACCGAGTGCGCGTCCACGACCTTTGTTGCCTCTCCAGCCAAGGTAGAAACCAACAATTTGCCACATGGCGTCTAAGCCTAAACAGCCAGGCATAACCGGATCCGTTGGGAAGTGGCATTCGAAAAACCATAGGTCTGGATTAATGTCGAGTTCGGCAATAATTTCACCTTTGCCGAATTGTCCGCCATCATCGGATATGTTGGTGATGCGATCCATCATTAACATATTCCCTACTGGCAGGCGTGCATTGCCAGGTCCAAACATTTCGCCGTGCCCGCATTTTAACAGGTCTTCGCGTTCAAAAGAGGATGCTTTAGTCATGAGGAGGCTGTCTATCCCGAGAAAATTTGAGTCAAAATATGAGTTGATTATACCGGTTTGATTCACGCTAGGCACGGTTTGAGTCGGGTAAATTGCTCAAAGAGGCTTTTTTATTTTCTAAAAAGTGGCTTATTTCGGCGAAAATCTGCATTTCTGCCCACCTGAAGCTCAGGTGGGCACATTGTTGAATGGCGTGATAAGAATATTAAGCTTTTCTGTTTACAGCAATATGAGCCAGTAGTTCGAGAGTTTCTTTAAAGGAAGACTCAGGCAGAGAAGACAGTGCTTCTATTGCATAATCGGCTTGCTGGAGCGCGCTTTTTTGGGTGTATTCAATTGCGCCGCTGCGTTTTACAATATCCAATACAGGCTCCAGGTTTTCAAGTCCGCCTTTGCGAATGGTTTGGCGAATGAGTTGGCGCTCATCTTCTGTGGCAACTTTCATGGCCTGAATCAGGGGGAGTGTGGGTTTCCCTTCTGCTAAATCATCACCTGCGTTTTTGCCCATCTCTTCGGCAGTGGAAAGATAGTCCATGACATCGTCAATCAGTTGAAAAGCTATGCCCAGATGGTGCCCGTAAATGCGCAATGCTTCCTGATGTTCTTTGGGAGCGTTAGCCAAAATCGCGCCCACTTCAGTAGCGGCTTCAAAAAGCATAGCTGTTTTGCCGATGATGACTTGCATATAGTCTTCTTCGGTGGTGTCCGGGTTGCGGCAGTTTAAGAGTTGTAATACTTCGCCTTCAGCAATCACATTGGTGGTGTTGGATATGACGTGCATAATGTCCATGCTGCCGATCTCTACCATGATCTGAAAAGCGCGCGAATAGAGGAAATCGCCTACCAGAACGCTGGGTGCATTGCCCCATTTTGCATTAGCAGTGTCTTTTCCCCGGCGCAGGTCTGAGTTGTCTACTACGTCGTCGTGAAGCAGAGTTGCTGTATGGATAAACTCAATAACGGCTGACAGAGATATGTGATGGTTGCCTTTATAATTGCAGGCATTGGCAGCAAGCAATACCAGTAATGGCCTCAATCGCTTTCCGCCACTTTCAACAATGTAGTGTCCGATCTTTTCGACCAGTGGGACATTTGATCCCAAGTGATTGATTATATAATCATTTACGGATTCGAATTGTGGCTCTATGGCTGGGTTTAGCTGATGTGGTTGCATGCGACAACTTTATTATATTGAAATGGACGTAAGGGCGCATGCTAGGGCTTGCGGAGCAAGGTGTCAAGAATTGACAGTCAGGGTAGTAAATTGCTTGAGTTATTAGATCAATTGCTTTAAAATCTCGCGCCCTGAGCTTATCCAACTTAGCTCCCTACCATATGGGTTGTCCATTAGAAGTAGGCTTCGTTTTAGTAGCCGGATAAGCGTAAATTGGAGATAAAGATGTTTGCAGTAATCGTAAGCGGTGGAAAGCAGTATCGAGTACAGGAAGGTTATACGCTGAAGCTGGAAAAGCTGACAGCAGAAGCCGGTTCCAGTATTGAATTTGATCGTGTTTTGATGGTCGGTAATGGCGATGACGTTAAAGTTGGTTTGCCAACTGTCGAAGGCGCAAAAGTTACTGCTGAAGTGATCGGGAATGGTCGTGGCGCTAAAGTGTCAATTATCAAATTCCGTCGCCGTAAGCACAGCATGACTCGTCAGGGCCACCGTCAGTGGTTTACTGAAGTAAAAATCACTGGAATCAGCGCATAAGCTGAGTTGTCGGGAGATAGAAAATGGCTCATAAGAAAGCGGGTGGTTCTACTCGAAATGGTCGCGACTCACAATCCAAGCGTTTAGGTGTTAAGCGCTTCGGTGGACAGGTCGTGATCGCAGGTAACATTATTGTTCGTCAGCGTGGTACGCATTTTCATGCAGGTACTAACGTAGGCCTAGGAAAAGATCACACTCTGTTTGCTAAAGCAGATGGTGTGGTTAAATTCGAAGTCAAAGGCGCGAATAATCGTAAATACGTCAGCATCGTTCCAGCTTAAAAACTGGCGTTGTTGCTGAAAAAAAGCTCCGCTCAGCGGGGCTTTTTTTGTTTCTGATCAATCCTCGCGGTATGCTTTGCGGGATTGTTCTTGGGAGATAGGTTATGAAGTTTGTAGATGAAGCGACGATCACTGTAGAAGCGGGTAAGGGCGGTAACGGCTGTCTTAGCTTTCGTCGTGAAAAATATGTACCCAAGGGCGGTCCTGATGGTGGCGATGGCGGAGATGGCGGGTCGATCTTTTTAGAGGCGGTTGCTGGTCTGAATACGCTGGTGGATTTTCGTTTTACGCGTGTGCATAAAGCGCAGACAGGCCAGAGTGGGATGGGGCGTAATTGCTCGGGTAATAAAGGTGAAGACCTTGTTCTGAAGGTGCCGGTGGGTACGACTGTTATTGATATTGATACCAATGAAGTGTTGGCTGATTTAACGGTTGAAGGACAGTGTGAAAAAGTGGCTCAAGGTGGTTTTCATGGCTTGGGTAATACGCGCTATAAGAGTAGTGTGAATCGCGCGCCACGACAGACCAGTAATGGTAGTGCGGGTGAGTTCCGTAATCTTAAGCTTGAGCTTAAAGTGCTGGCTGATGTGGGTTTGCTGGGTTTGCCAAATGCGGGTAAATCGACGTTTGTGCGTGCAGTGTCAGCGGCGACACCTAAGGTGGCGGATTATCCGTTTACCACCTTGGTGCCGAGTTTGGGTGTTGTCAGAACGGAGCGTAATCGTAGTTTTGTAGTAGCTGATATTCCTGGGATTATTGAAGGGGCGGCTGAAGGTGCTGGTTTGGGGATACGTTTCCTTAAGCATCTGGCTCGAAATCGTGTTTTGTTGCATATCGTTGATATGGCGCCGTGGGATGAGCAGACACCTGAGCAATCCGCTAAAGTGGTAGTTGAGGAGTTGACTAAGTTTAGTCCGACGTTGGCTGCTCAGCCTCGCTGGTTGGTGTTAAATAAACTGGATATGGTGCCTGCAGATGAGCAGGATGAGCGCTGTCAGTCTGTGATTGATGCGCTGGGTTGGGAAGGCCCTGTTTATCGCATCTCGGCTATCGATAAAGGTGGTGTGAAGCCGCTGACAATGGATTTGCAGAATTTCCTCGATGAAAGGGCGGCTGCATTCGTTGCTGATCCTGAATTGCAGCAGGAGGAGAATGAGATCCGGGCGCTGGTAGACGCTGAGGCACGTCTGCATATTGAGCGTTTACGTCAGTCTATGCGTAAGAAGCGTGATAGCGATCAGGATATTGATATCGATGAAGATGATGACTTCGACGATGATGATTATGATGTTGATGTGGAATATGTTCGCTGAGTGTAGCGGGTAGGGGTGGATGTGACAGCAAATCGAGAGAGAATGCAGAAGGCGCGTCGATGGGTTGTTAAGATCGGTAGTGCTTTGTTAACCAATGATGGTCAGGGATTAGATGCAGAAGCGATTAGTCGCTGGGTGGATCAATTGGCGGCATTGAGGCAGCAGGGGATGGAGATTGTTCTGGTTTCCTCTGGTGCGGTGGCGGAAGGGATGACGCGGCTCGGTTGGGTTGCCCGGCCGAAAGAATTAAATCGGTTGCAGGCGGCCGCAGCTGTTGGGCAGACGGGGTTGGTGCAGGCCTATGAGGCTAATTTTCAGCGTCATGCTACTCATACTGCTCAGATTTTGCTGACGCACGATGACTTAACTAACCGCAATCGCTATCTGAATGCCAGAGCAACGCTGAAGACATTGATTGAAATGGGTGTCGTACCGGTTGTGAATGAGAATGACACGGTGGTTACTGACGAGTTTCGCTTTGGTGATAATGATACCTTGGCGGCGTTAGTGGCAAATCTGATTGAGGCTGACGGGGTTATTTTACTAACAGATCAGCTTGGTTTGTATACGGCTGATCCTCGCTCTAATCCGCAGGCTGAGTTGATTTCTCAGGCGCGGGCAGAGGATGAGGCGCTCGTGGCGGTAGCGGGCGGTGGTGGTAGGCTGGGGCAAGGCGGAATGGCGACCAAGGTAAGGGCAGCTAAATTGGCGGCCCGCTCCGGAGCGGTGACCTTGATAGCCAGTGGGCGAGAAGATGATGTGCTACTGCGTTTAAAGCAGGGTGAGGTGTTGGGTACCTTGTTGGTGCCTGATCGTAGCCCGATGGCAGCGCGAAAGCAGTGGCTGGCGGGGCATCTGCAGGCTCGGGGTACGCTGGTGCTTGATGCGGGCGCTGTGTTGGCCTTAACGGAGCGTGGTAAGAGTTTGTTGCCGGCGGGTGTTCGAAGTTTGACAGGACGGTTTACGCGCGGCGAGATGGTGTTGCTCACGGATGAAGCGGGTAGGGTGGTTGCGCGTGGTTTGGTTAATTATGGGGCTGAAGATGCTCGAAAAATTATCGGCAAACCCAGCTCTGCAATATCCATGGCGTTAGGCTATGTCAGTGAAGAGGAGTTGATGCACAGGGATAATCTGGTGCTGGCTTGAAGCTTTTCGGCGCTTTTGGGTTTTGTTTAGTTCTGCTTTGGTGTCTGTTTTTGATCAAAATGCAGGCATAAAAATTACCAGAATTCAGGCACAAAAAAACCGGCAGAAGCCGGTTTTTTTAATGGGCGATGGAGATTAAGCCATAGCCTTGATGCGTGTGTTCATGCGGCTTTTGCTGCGGGCAATTTTGTTTTTCTCAAAAATGCCTTTATTAACAGAAGCGTCCATGAATGGCTGGGCAACTTTCAATGCTTCAGTTGCAGCAGCTTTGTCACCGCTTGCAATAGCAGCAGCAACTTTTTTGATGTACGTTCGAACCATGGAGCGGAGGCTAGCATTATGCTGACGACGTTTCTCCGACTGGCGAGCGCGTTTACGGGATCCTGCGGAGTTGGCCACAATCCGGCTCCTTTCAAGTAGGGTTAATTTCTATCTGGTAAATCACCAGAATTTGAGACGCAAGATTATTCATGTTTCTGGGCCTGCTGTCAATAAAGAGAAGAAAGTTTATTATAAAATAGATAAGATGCGTGGCGTATATGGCCGTCGTATGAAGGTGGATTGTGAATAGAGGCGCTGCAGAAGGGGTTAAAAAGCGGAGCGGGTTGTTACGCTCCAGCGGTGTCGTCGGCATGATGACGATGCTGTCTCGTATTTTAGGTTTAGTTCGGGATGTTGTTATTGCCGGGTATTTTGGTGCCAGTGGTAGTGCTGATGCGTTTTTTGTGGCGTTCAAAATTCCTAATTTTTTGCGTCGTTTGTTTGCAGAGGGGGCTTTCTCGCAAGCGTTTGTGCCTGTTTTATCGGAGTATCAGACACAGCAGGATCATGAGGCGGTAAAACGTCTGGTCGATAGGGTGGCTGGAACGCTGGGGCTTATTCTGTTGGTGATTAGTATCGTGGCAGTGTTGGCTGCGCCTGTGCTGACGGCCATTTTTGCTCCGGGATTCTATATGAATCACAGTGCTAAGTTTGAGCTTGCATCTGAGATGCTGCGCATCACTTTTCCTTACTTGTTACTTATTTCTTTAACCGCTTTTGCGGGAGCTATTCTGAATACTTATGGCCGTTTTGCTATCCCGGCATTTACGCCAGTGTTGTTGAATGTCAGCTTGATTGGGTCCGCTGTATTTCTCAGCCCGATGTTTGACGAACCCGTTGTGGCGTTAGCCTGGGGGGTGTTTATAGCGGGTGTGTTGCAGTTGGTATTTCAGTTTCCGTTTTTAATGCATCTGAAGTTGCTGCCAAGACCTGTGTTCGGATGGCAGGATGAAGGTGTTCAACGTATTCTTAAGTTGATGATCCCTGCTTTATTCGGCGTGTCGGTTGCACAGATAAATCTTCTTTTAGATACAGTGCTGGCATCTTTTTTACAGACGGGGAGTGTCTCGTGGCTCTATTATTCGGATCGCTTGACTGAGTTGCCGCTAGGTGTTTTTGGGATAGCGATATCGACGGTCATTTTGCCCAGTCTTGCGCGTAAACATGCGAGTCGTTCGGCAAAAGAGTTCGCGCATACTCTGGACTGGGCAGTGCGTATGATTTTGTTGATTGGGTTGCCTTCTGCGGTGGCGCTGATTCTGCTGGCTGAGCCGCTGATTATTACCTTGTTTAAATACGGTGCGTTGACAGAAAGAGATGTGGCTATGTCGGCGATGAGTTTGCGGGCGTATTCCTGCGGGTTATTAGCTTTTATGTTGATTAAGGTATTGGCTCCCGGATATTTTTCGCGCCAGGATATGAAAACGCCGGTGAAAATAGCAGTTCAGGCGATGGTGGCGAATATGGTCCTGAACCTGTTATTGATTTGGCATTTTCAGCATGTTGGCCTGGCGATGGCGACGGCGCTATCCGCTTTTTTAAATGCGGGCCTTTTGTTGCGAGGCTTGCTGCGCGAAGGTGTGTTTATTTGGCAGCCGGGTTGGGCTGTGCTGTTGGTTCGCTTGTTTTTGGCAGTGCTGGCGTTAGCGGCGGTGATTGTCTGGTATAGCCCTGCAGCCAGTGTCTGGATGGCGGGTGATGTATGGATGCGAGTCCAGCATATGTTGATTGTTGTCGTTGGCGGTGCCGCTGCTTACTTTGGCGTATTGCTGTTGGCGGGACTTCGATTGACACATATTCGGGCCTAATTCGAATTTGCAGTACTCGTTGTGCACTAACTGAGCTATAATTCTGCGTTTTTATTCAGGTTGTATTAAATTCGATGGAATTGATTCGCGGGCTGCATAATTTACGAGAAAAACACCGTGGATGTGTGGCAACCATTGGTAATTTTGATGGCGTCCATCTTGGGCATATGCGTGTTTTGGAGCAGGTTAAGGCCAAAGCACGGCAGTTGGACTTGCCTACTACCGTTATTATCTTCGAACCGCAGCCTCGGGAGTTTTTTGGTGGTGATAATGTGCCGTCAAGATTGACTCGTTTTGGTGAAAAAGTCCGACTATTGCGGGCTCAGGGAGTTGACCGGGTTTTGTGCCTGGCATTCAACGCTCAGTTACAGAAAATGACGGCCGCCGAGTTCGTTGAAAATTTGTTATTGAAAGGGCTGGATGTAAAGCATTTCGTAGTGGGTGATGATTTCCGTTTTGGTTGCGATCGTGCCGGTGACTATCAGATGCTCAAGTCCGTAGGACAGCAGTATGGTTTCAGCGTTGTTAATACCGAAACCTTCACTGTTGATGCTGAGCGGGTGAGTAGCTCGCGGGTCAGGCAGGCGTTGGAGCAAAACGATTTTGACCTGGCTGAGCGCCTGTTGGGGCGCCGCTACTGTATAGCCGGGCGAGTTATGCATGGTCAGAAACTCGGGCGCCAGCTAGGCGTACCTACAGCGAATATCCGTATGCATCGGTTTATCGCGCCATTGAGAGGCGTTTATGCGGTCACAATGTATCGTGGTCAGCAGCTTGTGGGGCAAGGCGTGTGCAATATTGGGATGCGCCCTACAGTCAATGGCACTCATCCGGTTTTAGAAGTTCACCTGTTAGGTTTTGACGGTGATCTTTATGGGCAGTTGCTCAGTGTGGAGTTTGAAAAATTCCTGCGAAAAGAACAGAAGTTTGATGGGCTCGAACAGCTCCGCAAACAAATTTTTAATGATATAGAGGTGGCGCAAACCTATTTTGCTCAGCCTAAATGATCTGGAATAAATGTGATGACCGACTATAAAGCGACATTGAATCTGCCGGATACAGAATTCCCAATGAGAGGTAATCTGGCGAAGCGTGAGCCCGATATGCTGAAGAAATGGCAGGATATGGGGTTATACCAGAAGATTCGTGAAATAAGTGCAGGCCGGCCTACGTTTGTTTTGCATGATGGACCTCCCTACGCGAATGGCAACATTCATCTTGGCCACGCTGTTAACAAAGTATTGAAAGATATTATCGTTAAATCTAAAACGCTCAGCGGCTTTGATGCGCCTTATGTGCCTGGTTGGGATTGCCATGGTTTGCCTATCGAGCACAAGGTGGAAGTCACTCACGGCAAGAACATGGGCGCAGATAAAACCCGCGAACTATGCCGCAGCTATGCGCATGAGCAGATTGAAGGTCAGAAAAATGACTTTATTCGCTTGGGTGTGTTTGGTGATTGGGCTAATCCATACAAAACAATGGATTTTGCCAATGAAGCGGGAGAGATCCGCGCTTTAGGAAAAATGGTAGAAGGCGGCTACGTTTTTAAAGGCCTGAAGCCGGTTAACTGGTGTTTTGATTGCGGTTCAGCGCTGGCTGAGGCGGAAGTGGAATATGCGGATAAAAAATCGTCAGCCATCGATGTCGCTTTCGAATGTACAGCAGCGGATAAATTAGCGGCTGCGTTCGGTTTGAGTGCGTTGGATAAGCCGGCTTTTTCTGTTATCTGGACGACAACACCCTGGACAATTCCTGCTAACCAGGCGATGAATGTTCATCCTGAGTTTGAATATGCGCTGGTGGATGTGGGCGACCGTTTTTTGCTGTTGGCAGCAGAGTTAGTTGAAAGTTGTTTGCAGCGCTATGAGTTGCAAGGCCGTGTTGTGGCTAAAACAATGGGTGCAACACTAGAGCACATCGCTTTTAAGCACCCGCTGTATGATCGTGAGTCTCCGATCTATTTGGCTGATTATGTGGCGTTGGATGCCGGTACGGGTATCGTGCACTCTTCACCAGCCTACGGCGTAGATGACTTCGTAACTTGTCGTAGCTACGGCATGGAATTTGACCAGATATTGAGCCTGGTGAAAGCTGATGGTGTTTATATTGACGATCTGGAAGACTTTGGTGGTTTATCCATCTGGGATGCCAATCCTAAAATTGTCGAAAAGCTACAAGAAAATCAGCGTTTGCTGACGCATAAAACTATCAGCCACAGCTATATGCATTGCTGGCGACATAAAACGCCATTGATCTACCGTGCGACAGCGCAGTGGTTTGTTGGTATGGACAAGCAACCCAAATCTGGCACGACATTACGCGAGAGTGCGCTGGACGCGATCGAAAAAACTCAGTTTGTACCTGGTTGGGGCAAACCTCGCTTGCACAGCATGATCGCTAATCGTCCCGACTGGTGTATCTCGCGTCAGCGTAACTGGGGTGTGCCGATCCCGTTTTTTCTGAATAAAGAAACAGGTGAGCTACATGAGGATACGGTTGCACTGATCGAGCAAGTGGCCTTGCGTGTTGAGCAGGAGGGTATTGAGGCCTGGTTTAAGCTGGACTCCGCTGAGCTGCTGGGTGACGACGCTGATCTATATGACAAAGTAACCGATACATTAGATGTATGGTTCGACTCAGGTACGACACACTGGCATGTGATGCGTGGTTCTCATCCAATGGGGCATGATAGTGGCCCGCGTGCTGATCTGTATCTGGAAGGCTCAGACCAGCATCGAGGATGGTTCCATTCATCCTTGCTGACAGGTTGTGCGATTGATGGTCATGCGCCGTATAAAGAGCTTCTTACCCACGGTTTTACCGTTGATGAGAAGGGCTATAAAATGTCTAAATCATTGGGTAATACGGTCGTTCCACAAGAAGTGACGGATACCTTAGGTGCGGATATTCTGCGTTTATGGGTAGCTTCAACCGATTACTCAGGTGAAATGGCAGTATCAAAGCAGATCCTGCAGCGTACAGCCGACTCCTATCGTCGTATCCGGAATACATCCCGATTCCTGCTGGCCAATCTGAATGGTTTCGATCCGGTGACGGATCTGGTGGCACCAGAAAATATGCTGGCACTGGATCGCTGGGCTGTTGATGCCACTGCTCGCTTACAAGAGAAAGTCAAAGAGTCATACGCCAGTTATCGCTTTTTGGATGTTTATCAGCAGGTACACCATTTCTGTGTTCAGGAATTAGGTGGTTTCTATCTGGATATTATCAAGGATCGCCAGTACACCACTAAAGCCGACAGTCTGGTGCGCCACTCTTGTCAGACAGCGCTGTATCATATAGCACAGGCGCTTACGCGCTGGATTGCGCCGATCCTCAGCTTTACTGCAGAAGAGATCTACGCTGCATTGCCGGGTCAGGGTAAGAGCGAAAGCATCTTCTTTGAAACCTGGTATGAAGGCTTGTTTGAGCTGGATGCCAACGTTGCTTTTGACCGGGATTACTGGGTTCGGATCTTCGCTGTAAAAAGTGCAGTCAACAAAGTATTGGAAGAAGCGCGTAACGAAAAACTGGTGAAAGCATCCTTATCTACGGAAGCTACTCTGTATGCGAATGACAGCATTATGGCTGACCTGCAGCAGTTGGGTGATGAGCTGCGCTTCGTCCTGATTACATCAGAGGCGGTGCTGAAACCTCTCAGTGAAGCTGAAGGGGCACGTGAAACCGAACTAGATGGAATGAAGGTTGCGTTGAAAGCATCTGCGCATGTGAAGTGTGAGCGCTGCTGGCATCACCGCGAAGATGTGGGTGCGCATGCCGACCATCCGGAGTTGTGTAATCGTTGCGTAGATAATGTATATGGTGTGGGTGAGGCGCGGAAATTCGCTTAATAATATGACGAAACAGGTAACAGGAAGCACGTTGGGTTCCTTAAAATGGTTGTGGCTAACTGTATTTGTGTTAGCCGCTGATCTGCTGAGTAAGAAATTGGCACAGCAATGGCTGGATTATGGTGTGCCACATTCACTATTCAGCGGATTGGATATGACGTTGCTCTATAACACGGGTGCGGCATTTAGTTTTTTATCTGAAGCAGGCGGTTGGCAGCGTTGGTTATTTGTTGTTATTGCCGTGTTGATTAGTGGTGTGCTGGTTGTCTGGTTGAAACGTACCGATAAGCGTCAGTGGTGGCTGGGTATGGGCTTGGCTCTGATACTTGGCGGTGCATTGGGAAATCTGCATGACCGTATTTTGTTGGGTTATGTTGTCGATTTCATATCTGTCTATTATCAGACAAGCTTCTTTCCGGCGTTTAATTTAGCGGATAGTGCTATTACGCTTGGTGCTGCCATTATGATTATTGATATGCTGTTTTTGGAAAAACAGAATGAAGATGCTAATGGTGAGCCTGAAGAGTATCCCGACGGAGAAAAACATGACTGAGCAAATAATTGACCAACTGCAAATAGGTCCTGAAAAAACCATCACATTACACTTTGAAATAAGGTTACAGAGTGGTGATGTGGTGGACAGTAATTTTAAGGGTCAGCCGGCGACTTTCACTATTGGCGACGGCAATATGTTAGCTGGATTTGAAGCCGCAATTTTTGGCCTGAAAGCAGGTGATCGCGAAACCTTTTTAATTACGCCTGAGCACGGATTTGGTATGCCTAATCCGAGTAATATTCAGAAAGTAGGGCGTGAAAACTTTGCTGATATGGAGCTTGAATCAGGTTTGGTTGTCGGCTTTCAGGATGCCAGTGGCGAACTGCCGGGTGTCGTTGTTTCATTTGATGAAAAAAATGTTGCTGTTGATTTCAATCATCCACTCGCAGGCAAAACCCTGGAGTTTGAAGTCGAAATACTTGAAGTGATTTAATAGAGCTGCTTTAACCGCAGTGCTTTAACAGTGCTGCTTTAACAGTGCTGCCTTAACAGTGCTGCCTTAACAGTGCTGCCTTAACAGTACTGCCTTAAAAGTGCTGCCTTAACAGTACTGCCTTAACAGTACTGCCTTAAAAAGGTACTTGAAAAGCCTCTTAGCTTTTATCGGCAGCTATATAACTTAGACAAGGATTGTCTTCCCTCCTCATTCCAGAAACCCTCTGCTGTTTTTTTACTTTCTGCCGGAAATGGCCACATTCATTTTTTAGCCTATACTAATATTGTTGCTGTGTTTAGATTTTGTACAGTCAGTAAACAGTAGAATTTTATGTATTTGAATTTGAATTTGAATGAAATCTTCATGGAAAGAAGATTAGCCAAGACAACGGATTGTTAATGCTCCAGTACAGATAAATATAAAATTATATGAAGCGAAACCTTGGTTTTACACTCGTTGAATTAATGGTGACTTTGGCTGTTTTAGTGATATTGATCAGTATAGCCATCCCTAATTTTATGAACATGATTCAGAATAGCCGCTCAGCTGCTTTAGCCAATAGCATTGTTATTGCATTGAATGTGGCACGTAGTGAGGCAGTAAAAAGAAATGTCTTGGTGAATCTTTGTCCCAGTAGTGATGGCGCAACCTGTATGGCGGCGCCACTCGACTGGAGCGTAGGCTGGATTGTCCAGCAAAATGCTGGAGCGACTTTGCAGGTTTGGGATGCACCGGATGCGGGTGCCGTGATTGCTCAAACG
>NZ_JBFIIH010000024.1:0-38142 GCF_041601355.1 Neptunomonas sp. | reverse complement strand
TAATGGCTTTTGTGTAGTAATCGGTTGCGGAGTCATACTTGCCACTTATTTGTTGAGCTTTACCCGCTAATGTCAGTAAGCCGGGGTTATCAGGGTTTGATTTGAGTGCCTGTTCACTAATAGCCAGAGCTTCTGCTGGTTTGTTTTGCTGAAGGTAAAGCGTAGATAAAATCAGGTAGGGTCGTGCTGCATTGGGGTTGGTTTTAATAGCATGCTTAAGCCGCTGGGCGGCATTGTCATGTTCTCCAGTGGCCTGATCGAGTAATGATAATTCAATAAGTGAATTAAGATTATCAGGATGCAGCTCTAATACATTTTCATGAAGCGCGCGGATCTTAGTTGTATCGTTATCCTGGCGCTTCATTATTGACGCCAGGTTATGACTTGCATTGGGGTTACCAGGTTCTATAGCAAGGGCCTTGTTAAAAGCCGTTTCTGCCCGAGTAAAATCTTTGAGCATGATGTAGCTCAGGCCTTTGAAGGTTTCACCATTGGGGTTTTTGGGATGATCCAATGAAAATTGTGTTGCCCGCTCAAGTGCTATGTCGGGTTGTTTGTTTTGCAGATAAGTTAAAATAAGAGCTGTTTTGGCTTGCTCTGAATCAGGTGATTTTTCTAAGGCCGCTTCAAGCTCGGTAATGGTTGTGGTGCGATCACCTGCAATGGCGGCAATCGTTGCCTGGCCTAAATTCACTCGCGGATCAACACTATGTAGGTTTGAAGCTTGATCGAGGAGTCGTTTACTGGAGGTATAATCTTTTTCTTTTAATGAAGCGATCCCTGCTGCAATGAGTAATTGATCATCACTTTCTTTAAACGTTTCATTATTGATTTGCGATAATGTAGCAGTGGCTTCATTTATTAAGTCTAGCTTCAATTCAATCGCTGCTTTAAGTTTGAGTGATTCTACATGGTTCGGGTGGCGAGATAACACCTTGTTGATCTGGGAATAGGCAATCTCGTAACGACCGGTCGCATAATAGGATGCTGCTGCAATATAGATGACTTCGGTGTTTTTCTCTGAGTTTGATAAGGCTGCTTCAGCGTATTGAGTGGCATTTTCAAAGTCCCTGTTTGTAAATTCTATCTTTGCTTGTAAAGCGTTCGCATCAGGATGCCCGGGAGCTATATCTAATACCTTTTGTAGCTGCAGGGCCGCTTTGTCGAGCTGATTGTCCGCGATAAGCGCTTTGGCTAAGCTGATGTTCGCGATGCCAGTTTTAGGTTGTTTTTTGCTTGCTGATTCGAAAGACTGGATGGCGAGTGGATAATCCTGTTCGGCCATCGCTATTTCGCCTGAAAGCATAAGTCCCTGAACGTGATCAGGTTCTATAGTGAATAGTTGCTCTAAATATTTTTTTGCTTCATCAGGTTTACGAAACTGGATTTGTAACATTGCCTGATTGAATAATACGATAGGTTTTTGGGGATCCAATTGTACCGCTTGATCCAATGTTTCTTCGGCCAGCGCAATATTTCCCCGGTATATATTTGCCTGTGTTTGTAATATATAAGCTTCGATTAGCTGTTCATCAGACCAGCCTTCCGTATTAGATAGGATACTGTCTAATTCTTTTAATTTTCTGTTTTGTAGGAGAGATTTCGAAAAAGAGATACTTGTCTCAGGATCATCTGGATTCAGCTTATGCGCCTCGCTGATCTCCTTTTCAGCAGCGGAGGTGTTACCTATTGCCCAATAAATATTACTTAAAACCAGCCTGGCATTGGCATCTTTTGGATCTTTTTGGAGTACATTTTTAAGAACTATGATAGCCGAGTTACTTTGCCCTTGTTGTAAATACGAATTAACCTCTTGCATGTAGGCGCTGTCTGAATTTGCTTGCACACCTTGTGCTATCGGTAATAACAGAATACTGGTTACTGTTATAGCTGCTGCAAGATGTTTGTATTTCTTATTCCTGGTTATTGCTTCCAAAATCCATCTCCTGTTTTTACATAACGATACTAATGATCCTATTCATAGCGCCTAATGAAATAATGTGCTCAGGATCACAAGCATTTATGATTTGACTCAATGTAGCTAAGCAACCTGCGTCAGCTTTTAGAGCCACCCTGGCAGGTTGGCGAAGGCATTACTTCGCCGTTTTTCTTGGCCCATTCTTCCTGAGTATAGAGATGCATTGCCAGCGCATGAATCGGGCTTTGTAACTCGTCTGCCAGAATTTTGTAGATCATCTGGTGACGCTGCACTAATCGCTTACCGGCGAAGTCATCCGAAACAAGCACAAGCTTAAAGTGGCTGTCGGTGGCTGGCCCCGAGTGCATATGGCTTTCGTTAGCGATTTGTAATTCACTTACGCTAATACCGTTACGTAATTTTTCTTCAACAACGATCGCAATACTCATCTTATTTCTTCACCTTATTCCGTATTTTTTCATCAGCAAGATCAGCATCTCGCTGCTCTTTTGCCAATGCCAGAAAGTGCTTATGGATTTTACGTGTCGCTAACCACACCCCACTAATTACCGCAGGTACAGCCACACCTAGTGCCAGATTTTTATTAAAGTCAAAACCACTCTCATAGGCAGCATCCATCATTATTTTTATCAGCCCGACCGCATAATAACTAATGGCGGCAACCGATAAACCCTCAACAGTGTGCTGCATCATCAACTGGATCTTGGAGCGACGATCCATCGAGGCCAACAACTGCTGGTTTTGTGCCTGTATCGACAATTCAACACGCGTTCGCATCATATCAGACACCCTGTCGATACGCTTCGACATATCCTCAAGACGCTCCCCCACCGATTGGCATGTGCGTACCGCAGGCGTTAAGCGACGTGTTAAAAACTCAGTCACAGTTAAGTGCCCTGATACCTCATCTTCGCGTAACTCAACCAAGCGCTGTAGCACCAGCTCATGGTAAGCCTGCGTCGCGCTAAAGCGGAAGGTAGTTTTAGCTCGATAATCTTCGATGCGGGCAGCCATATAGGTCAACTCTGACAGCACCTCTTGCTCGTTAATCTCAGCATTTTCAGACAAGCGATGCGTAAGATTTGCCAGCTGTCTATCCATAGAACCCAATTGCGGTGCACATTCACGCGCCAGCGGTAATGCGATCAGGGCCATTAGCCGGTAGGTTTCTATCTCCATAATTCGCTGCGCCAGACGCCCTAGCTGACTATCGCTCATGCGTTTGTTACAGATCAGAAAACGTCCGAATCCATCGCTGTGCAAGCGTAGTGTTGTCCAGACTCTGGCATCACCTTGCTGCGGACTGCTGCCAACCAGGCGCATTCCTTCGAAAAAGCTTTTGACCCGAGGCAGCATTGCCTCATCGTCTCCTGTCGACTCTTCAATTGCCAGATGGAAGGCAGTCACTACCTCTCCGGGTATCGCCTCCAGCCAGCCAACGGGCAAAGGCGGCGCACCTGAGACATCAAATGGCCCGGCTCCTGCGGGTATATCAAAGTTAACAAAGGTATAAGCGGTAAACTCAAGATGTTTTTCGCGACGTATCCTCAGGCCGCCCAAATCATATTGAATGCAGACTTCATCCATCTCAGGAGGTGTGACACCGAATGCATAAAAGAGGACTTTAAGATGCTCAAACTGTTCTTCACGCTGCGCATCATTACAAAAAACGGCTAAATGCATTACCCGTGCAGGGCTGGGAATAACCTGAAACGGGCGCGAATGCATCTCTTCATACAAGGCTTCACGTTGCGGATGAAAAACCATACTCATAAAGCCATCACTCACTCTGCCAGCTTATCTAAAGGAGCCACTAATAACACCTCATCAGAAACATCAAAGGCCATTATCTGATTAGTGCATTCAAACCATTGCAAAAACAACTCATAGGATAAGTTTTCAGGCCAATGATCAGCAAACTCATCCCATGCTGTCAGCTCATTTTTAAAAATCATCTCCCATGAATGTTTCAGAAGTTCGTTAAAATCAGCTTCTTCATCGACCTCATCAATCAGATATACATTGCCTTCTTTGCGTAGCTCTTGCAGCGAGAGCGGCTCGTCCATCCCGTCCGGATCTACTGGCAAAGCAGCTATCCATTGGGCAAAAGGCGCCCGAGCTAATAAGGTAATGGCGGACCTGTTTAATAGTTTCATGATGCGTTACTTACCTATTCTCTTTATACTCTGGGAAACAAAACTCGATCTATAATGATGCATATTCCTGTTCTAAATCAATTAGAAACCCGTACTGAATGGATCTCCTTCTTTAGAAGGGAGCGATCATACGCTTATATTACTAATCCTTTGTGTCTGGTCGACCTACAGACTACCTATCTGCAAATCACACTGCTAAAAGAAGATATGCTGGATGGTCGCCAGGCGACAAAATTTAGTCTCGGCTCCAAAAGCAGCATTGAGCCTGCCTGGAAAATGATAAAAGCCTGTAACTGGCAGCTATCCGGCATCATTGACGGCCTGGTGTCACTTAAATTTAACAGTAACGCCAGAGATAACGCATTTCCGGGCATACACAGAGACCTGACGGTACGCAAATTTTTTGCCAAAGATAAACAGTTGTTGGCTCCCACACTTATCGGCCCGCTGTCACCTCTGACTCAGGAACCTGAAAGCTGGAGCATAAACGATGTTTGCCGGTTACTCAGCCACCACCAGTACAGCCATAGTAAATTTTTACCTCAGCCGCTAAAGCCCGCACCGTTGCGCAGTATGCTACTTAAAATAATAGACTCACCTTATGGCTGGACAGTCACCAATAATGGTACTGAAATAACCCTTAGCTACCTGAATAAAGCGCTGCTAAGCATTCAACCTGATATAAAAAAACCGGCACCTCGCTTACAAGAAACCGGTTAAAAAAGTCAGATTACCTCCATCGCCTCTTCCGCTAAGCGCGCTTCTTCCATCAGTTTACGCGGGTTATCAGAGTTTAATAGCGCTTTTCCTTTAGTGGTTGGAAACTCTACATCGATATCAACCACCCGCCCATCACGACATACATTGATAATGGTTTCCATACAGGAAGATAACAGCGAATACTTCTCATCCGGTGCTGCAATAATGGTCTGCAATCCCAGATCGGTCATAAAGCCCAGAGAGGTAATCGTGTTTTCCGAATCCAGCTTGTTAAACGCCTCATCAAAGACAGACAGACTCATTCCCCCAACCGCTTGACCATCCGGCCCTTCTTTCAAACGATAAGCGGCCCCCATAGCGGCTGCCATGGCGACATAGAAAGGTACCTGATGCTCACCGCCAGATCCGGTTTTAATACGCTGTGTCAGGGTCGTTTTGCGATGCCCGTTAAGATCTTTAACCACCAACTCAAAGTTATAGAAATTACGGTAATCCTGAAGCAAACTACTTTCACCTTCATCTTTTAAGACATCATGAATCTTTGACAAGGCATCCTGGTGGGGTTTATCTTCCTCAAATTTCAGATCAAACAACGAGCCTACATTAGCCTGATCCAAACGCGTGTACGCCTCAACCAGCTCCAGGATATCCTTCAGCTCCGGGTTAGGCATCATCTCAAAACTATACATCTCCTTATGAAACGGACGATTTTTAAGATGATTATTAAGTTCACGAATCAGGTCTTTGATGTTATTAATCTGATCGTTCAGATGTGCCACAAAATCAGAACGGAACGAGGTTTCTGCTTCCAGTCGGGCCCGTTCTGCTTTTTGCATATAAAGCGCCAGCTCCGAATCATTGAGTGACTGCACGGTTTCATCGACATATTGTTCCAGTTCTTCATGCGTCGAATCAGGACCGATTTTATCCAGCCCCTGATGGCTCATGCCGCCGCCATGAAACTTCGCTTTGTAATTCGCTATCGCATCCCGTACCGAGTATTTTTTCTTCTCATGCAAGGTTAGCTCAGACTGTGCTTTTTTGGCTGCCTCAAAAATGACACGCTCGAGCTCTCCGCCACAGCTTTCATCCAGATAGTCACGCTTTTCCTGAGCAGACTGAGCATCAAAATCCACTTTCGCTTCGCAACCATTTCGCGCTTCTGCATGCTCGGTTAGTTCCTGAGTCAGCACTTCTAACGCGGCGGAGTCTTTAATCATATGGGTACGGATACGCTGCAGCTTATCCATCAGTAACTTACTTTTCTCTTCAGCGACTTTCTGTGCTTCAGCCAAGTCAGCAATACGCTGCTGGATACCGCTATCATCATGATTACGCATATCCGTAATCTCCTGACGATAACCCTGAACCTCAGTGCCCAGCTGATCACGCTGATGAACCAAATCAAATACTTTTTCACTGGCACCCGCCAGGCTGGTTGTCAGGTTAATCAGGCTATCGCGGAGTTTTTCTAACGACTCGTGACGTTTACCCAACGCGGTGAATTCCACCAGCATCTCATCAACTTGCTTACCCTTAGTCGCCAACTGATCGCCACGACGACGAATCCCCATTATGGGAGACATCTCATTTATCGAGGTTGTTGAGCCTTCCGTCTGCAACATGCAGTCATAGGTGAGTGCCCGTTCCTGACGCAGCAATTCAGCTTCGGTTTCAACTGCAATCACGCCACCCAGCGCACGATTCATATACGCCTGCGCATGTTCATTATCGGTATCAACAAAATGTGCCAACGAGCGTGGCTTGTGGCGATTCAACCACTCATGAGTTTTGGTTGTGTTGATAATACGACAACCTTTTAAATGACGGCCTTTGCGGCGATATAAGGTGATCGCTTCTTTGACATGATCCGGATCAACAATCAGCGCTTCACGGCGAGCCCCTAAAAAAGACTCAATGGCGATGCGCCATTTATCGTCATTGATGTCGACCAGCTCGCATATCGGCGTCGACTCAATACCATATTCTGACAAGAGTTCCATCAGGTCCCGGGTGTTATGCCGCACAGGTGCGCGACCTTGCCTGAGCTGTTCGACGGCCCCTTTTTGATTCTGAATATTCGTGCGTAACTCATTGATGCGAATGACAGACTCTTCAAATTTACGACCGATGTCACGTCTGACCGAATCAACACTTTGCTTCAGTTGCTCGATGGTATTATCGACTTCCACCGGCTCTGGCGGCCAGACATCCGCCATCATATCTTCGCCGGAGCGCCACAGCTCAACAGAGCGTTTTACCAGTGGCAAAAAGGTATCCGGCAATAACTGTTCATAATTGGAGAAACCAACCGTGGTTCTGAACAGGCTATAGACATTTTGAATCTTATCTTTAACAACCCCTTCTTCGTGCAAACGCGCTGTAATCGAGTTTTCTAACGCCTTGATCTGATGTGCCGCATTAGAGTTATTCAGTTGAGCACGCGCATCTGCCAGACGCTGCATCACACTACTGACGTCCGCCGTATGATTTTCCAGGTCTTTCTGAACAGTCGCTTCTTTTTCCTGATTAGCGTCAAGCCGTTCCTGCGACTCCTCTTTTTTCAGATCTGCATTTTCAAAACGTGCCTCGTGTACAACCCACTCATACTCCGCTGCATTTTTGATATTGCGCTGGATACCCTTGCATTGCTCCTGAACCTTTTCCAGCTCAGCAATACGGTTAAATACTTCACGGGTTTTTTGCTCCATCGCGCGATATTCATCCAGCGATTTACGAAACGCACCGACATGCACGATATTTTCATCCAGCACAAACTCGCGGACAAACCGTGTAGGGCTGTCAATAGGTACAAATCGCAGGGCGTTCTTAAAGTTTTTGATGAATTTTTCATCATCATTCGGCATTTGAGCATCATGGCTCAGCGCCGTGGTTACTTCGCGAATAAACTTGCTGGCCCGCTTTTCCAGAACCATATCAGGACACTGCCTGAGTAGCTCATCCCGCACTTGCGCCCAGGGCTTTGGCAAGCGGCCATCACCTTCGACTACGGAGAAATCATCCAGCCCTACCGAAAAACCTGGCAGAATAAACCGTCCTAATATCTCCTCTTCAGGAGAGGCGGTAGAAGCACTGATAGCAATACCGATACAGGTTTCTTTCGCGGTGTCCGTATCAAAAAAACTCAATGCCATATAGGTCAGTGAGTCTTCCCGGGCCATCGCTTTTTTACTGCCATCATCCAGATAACCCAGACAGTATGTACGCAAAGAACGTTCACTTTTCTGCCCGGCGGATGCGTTAAAGCTGAGGTGGCGCTTATGCCCTCCCATCAACACGGTCTGGATAGCATCCAGCAACGCGGACTTACCCGAACCATTAGGCCCGACAATCGCCACATTACCTTTTATCGGTACTTCAACGGCCCCTAAAACATACCAGTTAACCAGTACGATACGATTAAGCTGTTTCATCAGCGGCGGCCTCCTCTGCTTCGGTCATGGCATCACGGGTATCGGTATCACACAGCGCTTCTAATTGACCGATGTAGTCTTCAACGACCACCTGACGAATCGTTGGCTGAATACTAAACGGGACATTTTTCGGTTCCGTTTCATTGGGCTTTCCACGCTCAATAACGCCATGACGCGAAAACAACGACAAGATTTCTTTCATGCGTGTTTCATTCGGTATCTCTTTACCGGTGAGGTTTTCGTATAGCGACAGCAGCTGATTGATATTGGTATAAGCTTTACCGCTTTCTACCTCAAACTTTTCAAGCTTTTCTTCATATTGCTGGCGCATGCAGAGTAGCAATAATGATTCATCCAGACGTAATTTGAGATTACGCTCATCGTCCTTCGGCAAAATACCCAGATAGGCTTCATCGGGCTGATAGATAAACGACCAACCAATCGCTTCAAACAGATTGGTAAAATAATCGATATGTGAAGAGATCAGGAAATAGCTATCCCGGTGCGACGAACGATCAGCGTGTAAAAACTGGCTGGTCAGTAACAGATTAGCCGCATGAGAAAAATCGGCAGCTTCGTACTGATCGCTTCGGCTGATTATTTTTTGTAGATCACCAAGCATTAACGTTTCCTATAGATAACAAAATCACGACACTCGACCATTCCGGCAACTTGAGTGTATTGATCATTAAACTGAATATTGAACTGATCTGCGGTTTTTTTTGCTTTTTTGCCCAGCGAAGCCAAATGGCGGATATAACTGAAACAGATATAATCCTCGATGCTGTCAATCTCAAACTGGTCAGCACGAACGGTGTCATTTTTGCTTAGGTGCCGGTCAAGATAAGCATCAATACGATCGATTTTAACCTCGCGGCGCTCTTTAAACTCTTTAAACAACTGGCGGAGTTGAAGGGCCTGGGGATCGATAACCTGTTGATGTATCACCCGTGGCTCTGCCTGAATACGCCTTCTGAACGGCGACCGCACACTGGCTGGAGAGATAAAACCGATCTCCTCCAGCGTGTCGACCACAGGCAGCGAGTCATCTTTCGCCACTTCTGTTATTAAGCGAGATAATCTTGATGCCATGCCCGGTGTGGTTTTATCCATATAACGGACAGTGTCAGCCACGCGTTTTTCCAGGCGGTAGCGGAAGTCATCAATACTATCCAAACGCTTATCAACCGATTCAAAAATACGGATAATACGGTTGATATGCAGATGCACCATCGCTTCTGCATCGTCATATTCTGATTCAAACTGTTCCTGATAGTGTCGCGTCAGCTTATCCAGCTTAATTGGGTCAAACTGCAAATCACGCAACAGTGATAAAATCTGGCGACGAAACCTAAAAGGATTATTCTTTGTTTTCAGCGTCTTATAGTCAGACACAAGAATTCGTTCTACAAAGCGATCAAAGAAACCGCGCACCACTTCCTGAGGGCTTTCAGCATTCGACAAACTGATTTTAAGCTCTCGCAAGCCGAGCATCATATCGGTCAGATGTGCACTGAACTCGGCCGCTGTTTGCGCTGCTTCTGACAGGGTAATACCCCGCCCCGCCGGATCATTGACCGCTGATTCCAGAGAGCTGAGAACGTTAAGCACGGCGCCGCCATAGGAGCGCTTTTCCAAATTAGCAATAGACACCATAGAGCGCAGCAAAAAGCTGATAGACGGCGACATTAATACAAACGTGCGATAAATTCGCTGCTCTTCTTCCACCCAGCCCGTTTGTACCAGACGACGGTAGATACGGTTAGTATATTCTGCTGTCGAGCGAGGCAACTCACCGTCATCAGAATCCTCTTCTTCAGGTTCCCAGCGACGGACGCCCAAGCGCACGACGGCCTCTTCAATGGTAGAACGCACCATATCTTTGGGAATAAAAGGATCAATCAGATCCTCATCAAAAAACAGATCGGCCAACTGCAGCAGCACAGCTTGATAAATATGCCGATTCTTACCGGATAAGGGTAAAAACAGATCATCAGGGAGCTTGTTAAAAAGCATTCAGCATCCAATATGAAGTGCGCCACTTAGTCAACCAGCAGCACTTATGTAATAATGTGAGGTCTTCGCACGATTGCCCTTTTGTCTACTAGCAGCGTTAAAAACGTACTCATTCGGTCATTTATAAACATAAACTCCCTTATTCCGTGCGTTTTTGCCTTGCCAGTAAACAAAATTTCGGCTCGTGCAAAAGTCTCATTGTAAGTAAGCATTGGATTTTAGCCCAGCTAGACATGACAAATCCAGACATCTGAATTAAAGGTGTAACGAAAGGTGTGGTGAAAAGTATGACGATTCAGTAGCAGAAAAACAAAAACCCCGGCACTATTGGTAAACATAGACCGGGGTTCTCATCGAAGCCATGTAATTCAGCTGATCTGGTCAAGCACAGCCGCCATCCCTGATTTAATCATTAGTCGTCGATTCAATTTTATGAATACTCAGATCGGCACCAATGAACTCATCCTCTTCACTGAGGCGCAGCCCAAGAGTCGCTTTAATAATGCCATAAACAATCACAGAACCAACAACAGCAACCAGTATACCGGCAAACGTACCTATCAGCTGCGACATCAGGCTGACACCGCCAAGACCACCCAATGCTTCGCTACCAAAAATACCCGCAGCGATGCCGCCCCACACTCCGCACAAACCATGCAAAGGCCAGACACCGAGGACATCATCAATTTTCCATTTATTCTGCTGTAAGGTAAACATCCAGACAAAGACCATACCTGCAATGGCACCGACCACCAACGCACCAATAGGATGCATTACATCAGAACCGGCACACACAGCAACCAACCCGGCTAATGGGCCGTTATGAATAAAGCCCGGGTCATTTTTACCGACGATCAATGCGGCGATAATACCGCCGACCATCGCCATCAAAGAGTTAACCGCCACCAGCCCCGAGACACCATCCAGCGTTTGTGCTGACATGACGTTAAAGCCGAACCAGCCAATAGAGAGAATCCAGGCACCCAGTGCCAAGAATGGAATATTAGAGGGCGGAAAAGCCACCAAACGGCCGCCACGGTAACGCCCTTTACGAGTTCCCAGGAACAGCACAGCAACCAGTGCAATCCACCCACCGACACCATGCACAACGACTGAACCAGCAAAATCATGAAAGCCAGCACCAAAAGAAGATTCCAACCATGCCTGGAAGCCATAATTACCATTCCAGATAATGCCTTCAAAAAGCGGGTAAATAAAAGCGACCGTTAACGTTGAAGCAAGCAATACCGGCCAGAATTTAGCGCGCTCAGCAATACCACCCGACACAATGGCGGGAATAGCGGCTGCAAACGTCATCAGAAAGAAAAATTTAACTAACTCGTAGCCATTACCTTCTGCCAGTGTTTCTGCATCCTGAAAAAATGTAACGTCGTATGCGATCCAATAACCAATAAAAAAGTAAGCTACAGCCGAAAAACCAAAGTCCGTCATAATTTTCACCAAGGCGTTTACCTGGTTTTTATGACGCACAGTACCCACTTCAAGAAAGGCAAAACCAGCATGCATGGCAAATACCATGATGGCCCCCATCAAAATAAACAGGGTGTTTGAGCTTTGCACCAAGGTCTCAACGGCACTATTTACATTATCCACGAATATCTCCTAAGTTCATGCTTTCGCACCTCCCATCAGCGCACAGTCTTGGTGCGCCTTCTTATGACTCAGTCCAAACCGGTGCATTCAACCTGTCACATATATTCTCTATGCCGATACCTGAGCTTGTTAAAGCCTGGCAACACATTGATTCATAATAAAATATAAGAAAGTTAAGTCCGATTAGTGAAACAAGACCCGATGATCAAGTCTTGTTTCGCACTAAAACAAAGCATGAAATATGCCAAAAAAATAAATGCACCGATTTGACGCGCTTAGCTAAGGCCAACGTATCTCAAAACAGCTATGAATGCGTGTATTACGCTTAAAGTCAGGATCAATAGTCTGTGATGTAATTTCACGGATATCAAAACCGGCAAGCAGCTCATAATCCAGTTTAAAGCGGCGGTAATTATTCGAAAAAATTAATACGCCATCTTTACGTAGCAGTCGCATGGCCAACTTGATCAAATCCACATGATCTCGCTGAACATCCAGCACATCGAGCATTTTCTTTGAATTAGAAAACGTGGGGGGGTCCATGAAAATCAGGTCATATTCGGGTTTACGCTGCTTCTTCAACCAAGTCAGGCAGTCCGCTTCAATAAAGTGATGCTCTTTACTGTTAAAACCATTCAGAGCCATATTTTTCATTGCCCATTGAAGGTACGTCGCCGACATATCAACACTGGTTGTCGACTTAGCACCTCCTACGCCTGCATGTACACTGGCTGATGCGGTGTAGCAGAAAAGATTTAAAAAGTCTTTTCCGGCAGCCTGCTGCTGAATCTGATGACGCACCGGACGATGATCCAGGAACAGCCCGGTATCCAGATAATCATGCAAATTCACACGTAAACGACAACCATACTCCTGTACTTCAAAGAAGCGACCAACGCTCGCTTGTTTTCCATACTGATCACTACCGCTTTGCCGCTTTCGCTGCTTTAATACCACTTTACGCGGATTTACACCCAGCGCTTCAGGGATAGCCGCCAACACATCTTTCAAGCGCTCAAATGCCTTCACTTTATCGATAGAAGCCGGAGCTGCATATTCCTGAACATGCACCCAATCGTTATACAGATCGACCGCCACTGCGTACTCTGGCATATCCGCATCATAGAGACGATAACAGTCGATATTCTGCTGTTTCTGCCATTTCCTGAGCGACTTCAGGTTCTTCTTCAGGCGATTAGCAAACATCTGCGCGGTATCACTTAAGACATTCGCAGCAACCACCTCGTGCTCACCATGTTGCTGATTTAGCTGCTCATCTTTCTGCGTATCAGTGCGATCAGCATATAAGGTATACAGAAATAAACGCCCATCAATCGGGCCATTGTTTAAACTATATGTTTTATCGGCTTTTAGCCCGACTACCTGACACAACTCTGGATTACCGGTAAAGATAGCGGCTTGCCAGCCAGCGAAGTCCTGCTTCAAAGCATCGCCTATTTGCCGATATAAAAACATCAGTTCCGATCCATCACCCATACGTTCACCATACGGAGGATTGGTTACCATCAGCCCGGGCGCGTTTTCCGGAACCACCATCTGTTCAACCGAACCCTTTTTAAAACTAATCAGCTGCGCAACACCCGCTCTTTCTGCGTTCTCTTTAGCAAGCGCTAATACAGATGAATCCTGATCAGATCCATAAAAACGGCTGCTAACCGCTGCCAGTCCAGCCGTTTTACGTTCGGCCGCTTCATCAAGCAGTGATTGCCACAGCGAAGCCTGGTGTTGTTTCCACCGTTCAAAGCCAAATTGCTCACGCAGGAGCCCCGGTGCAATATCGGCAGCCATCATGGCTCCCTCAATAACCAAAGTTCCGGAACCACACATAGGATCAAATAGAACAGGGTGATCAACGGCAATCTCAGGCCAGTGAGCTCTGCGCAAAATAACAGCCGCTAAGTTCTCTTTCAGTGGAGCGGCACCTGCACGGGTACGATAGCCACGCCGGTGCAAACTGCCGCCGGATAAATCAAGCGACAAACTCAACTTGCCACGATAGATATGGGCATGCACACGCAGGTCGGGATTTTCACGATCAACGCCCGGACGCATACCTGTCTTGTCTCTGATTTGGTCGACAATCGCATCTTTTACTTTTAGCGCGCCAAAATGGGTATGGTTAATCGCATCGGTTTTGCCGGTAAAAGCAACCAGCAAAGTCCCTTCTTCAGCCATATGCTGCAACCAATCAACGGATTGTACCGCTGTGTAAAGCTGATCTGCCGTTTCTACATTTTCTTCGACAAGAGGCAAAAGAATGCGGTTTGCCAGACGAGACCATAAACAGGCACGATACGCTTGCTCAAGCTCACCATAAAATTCAGCACCCGTCGCTGTTTGTTTAACTTCCGTTGCACCCAAATCGGTCAACTCTGCTACCAGCAGTATTTCGAGCCCTTTAGGGCACGTGGCAAAAAATTTCATCATTCTTCCAATTTATAAGCACTGTCTGTAAAAACCACAAGATCAAACAGTTACAGTTTAATTCAATATTTATCACAATTAAGTGATTTCTTTTCATACGATTGTTTCACAGTAAGGAACCCTCCTAAACCGCTGATAGCACAACTGTTTTACATGCGCTTACTATCGAAAACAAAAATCCCATAGCTACTTTCAATCGCACTTACCAATAATTTTCGTTATCAATAGAGACTGTGATGAGCCAATGACGGAATGAATCACACTCATGGAGAACATTTAACCTCAAATAATATCTATCTATAATTACGATACAGAGGCACTTTTACATGAAGACACAGAAACGAGATAAAACTTCAACTCTTTTCAATCGCGGCTTCCAGGCCGGCCTGAGTGGAAAATCGCGTGACGATTGTCCTGTCAAAGTCATTGAATTACGCACCCACTGGATGAGTGGCTGGCGCCAGGGTCGGGAAGCACACTGGAATGGTATGACCGGTGTATCAGCTATTCAGGCTCATCCTGCACTACATTAATACTGCAATAATACTGCAATAATACTGCAATCTTATTAGAGACATTGAGCTCCTCTGTGTGAGGAGCTTTTTCATTATGCTTGCAACGCCTGAATGGCTCTGACCGAGTCACTGATTAATGTCGGGCCTTTATAAATAAAGCCTGTATAAACCTGAACAAGACTAGCACCTGCTTCGATTTTTTCAGCCGCGTCAAAACCTTCTGTAATCCCCCCTACACCAATAATCGGCAACGCTCCGTCAAGTGCCTTTGACAATGAACGAATCACTTTGGTCGATTTATTGCGAACAGGCGCACCGCTTAATCCACCCGCCTCGCGCTGCAATACAGAATCTTCAACACCTTCTCGTGAAAGTGTGGTGTTCGTTGCAATCACACCATCCATTTCATAGGTTTTTAACGATTCTGCCACCATCTCTATCTCTTCATCCGTCATATCCGGCGCAATTTTTACTGCAATCGGTACATATCTATCATGCAGATTAGCTTGCTTCGCCTGCTCATTTTTAAGAGATTCCAGCAAGGTATTCAATGAATCACCAAACTGCAGCGTTCTTAGCCCCGGGGTATTAGGAGAAGAGATATTGACCGCCACATAGGAAGCTCGTGAATATACTTTTCTCAGACAGTAAAGGTAATCGTCATTTGCATGCTCATTGGCTGTATCTTTATTCTTACCAATATTGATACCTAGCACACCCTTGTAGCGAGCCCGGTCAACATTCGCCAGTAGTGCATCAACACCCTGATTATTAAAGCCCATACGGTTAATAATGGCGTTATGCTCAGGTATACGAAACAAACGTGGTTTGGGATTTCCCAATTGAGGACGTGGCGTTACAGTGCCTACTTCAATAAAGCCAAAACCCATAGCAGCCAAGCCATCAATGGCTGACCCGTTTTTATCCAGCCCCGCCGCCAAGCCAACCGGATTGGGGAAACGAATGCCCATTACTTCAGTAGGAACTTCAAGATTTTCGGCGCCCATCAATGACGGCAATCCGAGGGCCGCAGACACATTCATAGCATTCAAAGCTATCTCATGTGAACGCTCCGCATCCATACTGAACATAAGAGATTTTGCCAAGGTATAAAGCATAACCAAACCGTTTTTTAAAAAAGAATGCGGCATTATAGCGGCGCACCGCCTGTTTTACATCCCGCCTATCCAATTCGCTCAATTCTTTTGAACTTTCCGGCGGAATCAAAAACTATTTTAAAGCTTCCTACGATGCCGTTATGTAACAAAAATGACTGCAGGATATCCGCAGGGAAACGCACTGTCCGGCCATCCCTTGCACGTGTACTGACCATGCAGCCGGGGTTTCGGTACTGCTTGATGTATTCATCGGGTGATATACGGATATCAACAATAATTTCATTCATGATTTTTGTTTTTGATAAAAAATATAATATAAATATAAAACCTAGTGTACGTCGAAATAATTCCCATATCTTCCTTCAGTCCAAATTTTCCTTCAGTGAAGTATCGATCAAGTCATTGATATAAAAAGTAGCTTAATGAATAATGAAAATTCGTTTATCGACTAGTCAGCCTGGATCACGATCACTGAATGCGAACTCTCTTACTTTTTTTAATGCTTATTGCGTCCACTGTACGTGCAGATGTAAATACATACCTCAACAAATACAGCATCTCCATCAATGATACCGTTCGCTTAACCATTGAATCGACTCAACAAGGGCAACCACAAAGCCCCGACCTTTCAATACTGACTCAGGATTTCGACTTACTCGGTAATAAAAAAATAACCATATCCAGTTTTCAGGGCAATACCCGACAGGCAACAACTCGCTGGCAAGTACTTTTACGCCCGAAAAAAACGGGTCAATTGCAAATTCCGGCATTTTCAGTCAACGGAAAACTAAGTGCCCCAATGGTCCTGCTGGTATCAGGGCAAGCTAATACGCCGACGATATCCAGCCCACCTGCAACACCAATAATGCAGGCACCGATATTTATCGAAACAACGATTGACCATACTGAAGCCTATGCAGGCAGCCAGTTAATCTATACGGTTAAATTATTTCATAAAGAGCCATTAAATAAGAATTCCGCATTGTCAGATCCATTTATAAATCAGGCACTTATTCTTCCCATTGACGATATCAAGCGCAGCGAAACTCTCGTCAAAGGACAACGTTATTTTCTTCAGGAGCAACGTTATGTCATTTTCCCTGACGAGCCTGGCACACATCTGATAGAGCCTCCCCTCTTTTCGGGAACCTCCCTCAACGATCAGTACTTTGAAACACAAGGGAGTGAAATTGAGATAGCTATTCTGCCAAAGGCCAACAGCAACTCACAAGGCTACTGGCTTCCATTGGAAACACTGCAACTTGAAGAGTCTCTGGATAAAAGTACGCCTCTTGAGCCTGGCAGTTCATTGATCCGGACTTTAACACTGATAGCCCACGGTCTCCCGGCTGCTCGCTTACCTTCATTATCTGTACTCAAAAATGAACTGGCTGATCTGGAGCTGTTAAACACAGAGCTTGATGAAAGCTTTGATGATCAGGGACTGGTAAGCCGACGCACTGAAACCATTAAAATAACAGTGACAGAAAGGGGTGAAGTCACACTACCTCCTATTGACATACACTGGTGGGACACCTACGAGGATCGCAGCAAAATAGCCTCCCTGCCACCCGTTATTCTTCAGGTAAGCGCAGCGCCCACTCTACTTGAGCCTCCTGCTATGACCAGCAGCGCCAAACTGCAGGAAATTAACGCACCATTAGTCACAAAAGAAACAACAGCCCCGGCACTTCTATCACCAACAGCTGACAAAAAAGATTCAATCGCACACATTCCTTTGATCGTCTTTTTGGCCTTGGTTAGCATTATTTCCTCTCTGGGTTGGCTGTACAGTTACCACCATCTGCGCAAGCTCAAATTAGCGTCTATAATGACACGTCAAACGGTCACCGAACGTCAGAATGAAAAGAAAAAACAATCACACTTTTTAGCAGAAAAAAATACATTTCAGGCACTAGCCTTGGCATGCCAACAAAACAACGTCGACATTAGCCGTCTGCGTTTAATTGAATGGGCTCAGCATTTCTGGCCAGAAACCTTTATTGAGAATGCGGAAGATATAAGCAGACTGACGAATAACCAAACACTCGAATTTCTGATCATCGATTTAGAACAACACCTGCACTCACATGAAAAATCGTTATGGCAAGGCGACCTTTTACTGCAAGCAATCGAGACCATTCGTAAACGCCGGCTGAAAGGCAAGGCGTGACAGTAAGGTAAGGAGCAAACAATGACATTTGAACGACATCAGGCTTTTCTTGGTAAGTTAGGTTTCGGTGGTGTCAGCGAGCTGGAGAATTTCAAAGCTCAGCGTTGGTCCAGACGCCTTGAAGGCCCCATGATATTTGTTGCTTTGTGGATCATCGTCGATTGGTATCTACGTGAGAAAGGCTTATCAGCTCCGTCAATCACTTTTTTTACCGACTGGTTTATCTGGCTCTGCTTTATTGCCGAAACCAGTATTTTGCTGGCACTGGTTGATGATAAAAAACAATACCTGCTTAACAACTGGATGAACATCCTGATTATTCTGGCAGGCCTGCCGATCATCTGGGGCATGGATACCTTCTATGCCGGGGCATTGAGAAGCTTACGACTCCTGATTATGTTCGGTATTTTCCTGCGCATATCCACCGATGTACGTTCAATACTGTCACGACACAACCTGGGACTTACACTCTTTATCAGCTTTTTTATCATGCTATTTTCTGGTTTCATCATCTCAGGAATTGATCCCTCTTTTGAATCACCACTAGACGGCATCTGGTGGGCCTGGGTGACCATTACTACGGTAGGCTATGGTGACCTGGTACCCAGCACAACCACCGGCCGTCTGTTTGGAGCTTTTCTGATTCTGATGGGCATCGCACTTTTCTCTATGCTCACCGCGAGCTTTTCCGTCTTTTTCATCGAACAGGATGAACAAGCAATGTTAGCGCGTGAAAATGACAATATTCGCCGCATCACCCGCATAGAAAATCAACTCGAACGCATCGAAACACAACTGGAACGAACCTTATCTCACCTGGAGCAGTCAACAGATAAGTTATCCACGGCAGCATCCGCTACTAACGAAACCAAAACGGCTGAAAACTCTACGGCTGAGCTTTTTGAAGAACCGACTTTAGCGCCCGGTCAAGGTCCGGATAAGTAAACTCAAACCCTGCATCTAATAAACGTGCCGGGTACACCCTTTGCCCTTCAAGTAATAGTTCACTAGCCTCGCCCAGCAGTAGTTTCATCATAAATGCCGGCATCCTTACTTTTGCAGGCTTGCTCAACACGGCCCCTAAAGCCTGACTGAATAATTCATTAGTAACCGCGTTTGGTGAAGTCGCATTGAAAGCCCCGAATAAGGTTTTGTGCGCCATCAGAAAACGGATAATGGCTACCTCATCCGACAAATGCACCCACGACATCCACTGCTGCCCATCACCGATCGGCCCGCCGAGCCCAAATTTAAACGGCGGTATCATTTTACTTAGCGCACCTCCGTCTCCCAGTACGATACCGGTTCTCACTAAGCAGACACGGCAACCCAGCTGTTTCTCCGCGCCAAGGGCTGCCTCTTCCCAATCACGGCATAAACTATGTGTAAACCCCGGCACAGGAGGGCTATTCTCAGTCAAAGGCGCACCGCCTTCATGTGATCCATAGTAGCCGATGGCAGACCCACTGATAAAAAATTCAGGTCGGGCAGAAGCCTGCTTCAATTGGTCTATCAGAGTACGGGTAAAACCAATCCGGCTGTTTCGTAGCAGCTGTTTACGCTCTGTACTCCAGCGCTTATCCACAATAGGGGCACCCGCCAGGTTTATAACCCCATCGATTCCCTCAACTATCTGACCGACTTTCTCAAGACCAACAGTAAAGACTCTACCGCCAAAGCCCAGAATCGTTTGTTCTGGTGAACGCGTAATAACCGTGACCTTGTGTCCATCGGCCAATAATAACTTGACCAAAGCTGTGCCGATAAAACCTGTTCCACCGCTTATCAGATAATGCATGCGAACCCTCCTAAGGTGCAGGTATTTTTAGTCTATATACGCTATCCTCTACCTTCAAGATTAATCGCAACACACAGGAAAGGTAAAGATGTTTACAGGTATTGTGCAGGGACTGGCAGAAGTCATCGCACTCAACAAACGTGACCAATTTATGCAAATACGAATTAGCTTACCCGAGGGCCACACTAAAAACCTGCAAACTGGTGCAAGTATTGCTGTTAACGGCACCTGCCTGACGATTACTGAGTTCTCCCAGAATGAAGTTCAATTTGACGTGATAGAAGAAACCCTTCAGGTCACCAACCTTGGCAACCTTGAAATGGGAGATCGTATTAACTTTGAACGTGCAGCCCGCTACGGTGATGAAATTGGCGGGCATCAACTATCGGGGCATATATCATCGACTGCAACCATCAGCCAAATAATCCGTTCACCGGACAATTGTACCCTCTGGTTAACAGCGCCTGCAGAATTGATCCAATACATCATTCCGAAAGGTTTTGTCGCACTAAACGGCTGCAGCCTGACCACAGGAGAAGTTCAGGCATCATCATTCAGCATCCACCTGATACCGGAAACACTCGCGGTAACGACATTTGGCAACGCAAATATCGGTGATAAAATCAACCTCGAAGTAGACCCTCAAACTCAGGCTATCGTTGATACCGTCAACCGTTTCCTTCATAACCGCAATCTATAATCCATCGCAGATAAACACATTACTTATGAATACTTTTGAATACCTAAGGCAAAGTTTTTTCTTTTTTAAGCAAAACTTTACAATGATTGCAAAAATTCAATTACCGTTCCTGATTGTTCTGAACGGCCTGGCACTATCCATGGATATCAACGCCACTGAAACAGATGATTTTAGGCAGCAAACCGCTTACATCTCTATTTTAAGCCTGTCATTTCTCCCCATTTACTGGGGCGCTACCATCTTATATATGGAGTCAAAATTAAATAACTCTGCACTCACTGCCTCTCAGGCAATCATTGCCAGTTTATCGTTCTGGCGCAGCCTGCTATTTACTTTTATTCTTACCTCATTTGCGGTGTTTGGTGGTTTGCTGCTATTGATTATTCCGGGCATATACATCGGTGTTCGTCTGGCTTTTGCTGACTACATCTGCGTCCTTGAGAAACAAACCCCACTCAATAGCCTGAAACAAAGCTGGAAAGAAAGTGCGGATTATTTCTGGACGCTTTTACCGGGAATGGCGATTCTATTTACTGGCATACAATTAATTGAGATGCCTATTGCTCATACTTTATCGTCAATGGAGGAGCGCAATCTGATTTTTGAGCTTCCCATTGTTGCCCTTGTCGATCTATTAGGCGCCTTAATTACTGTCTTTGGTTTTCGTATCTATTGTGTCATGCGCGAAGAAAACAAACCCAAAACCACGGGAACAGACGAGCTTCCGGATAACACTGATAACACTGAATAACAGTGGTTATTTGCGATAAAAACGTCATTAAAATAGATTAATTTAATGCAGAGACCCATGCGATGCCAATAGAACAAGCTCATACTGAAACTAACATCAGGATAATGCTACTGGACCCGCATGGAGAATTCTTAAACTGGTCAAGCGCACTCAAGAAAACAGATCGTCAATGGCAAGTTTTTTGTTTTGATGATCCTGAGGCCCTGATTTCTCGTTTAGAAATCTCGCATTGCGACGCCATTATGATCAGTAGCTCAACCAAAGATTATATTGAAATTAATGTACTGCGCAGAGTTCAGGAAACCTACCCTGATATTTTACGCTTTCAACTAGGCAGCAAGCTGGAAACCCCGAAAGAATCAATTCAAAAGCTGGAGCTAACACATCGCATTTTTCCAAACCCTGCCGATGTAAGCAGCATTGCGCAAACGATCGAGTACTTGTTCAAAGTGACACGGCTTATCAGCCGTCCCAGCCTGATACACTTCATAAGCCAACAGAGTAAACTCCCTGCGGCGCCCTCTGTTTTTAATAAACTAACACAAGCCCTCGGTTCAGATACGACAGATGCCAGAAAAATTGCTGAGATTGTGGAACAGGACCCAGCGCTGAGTGCAAAAATTATTCAATTGGTTAACTCGTCTTTCTTCGGATTACCACGCCAAATCAGTCATATTTCTGAGGCCGTTTCTATCATTGGAACTCGCATGCTGCGAGGGCTGGCGCTATCCAGTCAAACATCCAGCACTTACCCACCTCACAAAAACTGGAAATATTTTTCATTCGAAAAAGTTAATTACCGGTCTTTGCTGGTAGCCAGGCTCGCACGTGAAATCTGCCAAGATGCCGGGGCTGATAAAGGAATAACCGAACAAGCTTTTTTAGGCGGTTTATTACATGGCATTGGCATTCTGATAATGGCTTCTAAAGATCCCGCTGCGTACCTGAAGGTTCTCCAGTACGCAGTTAAGGAAGAAAAACCGATACACTCTGCAGAAAGAAAAATCACCGGTGTGTACCATGGCGAAGTCGGCGCTGCATTAATGGCGCTCTGGAATATTCCTGCGCTGACTGTTGAAGCCATATTATTCCACCCTATTCCTCATTTGTCAGCAGATCAGAGCTTTCAGCCATTAACCGCCGTACATGTTGCCGACGCCCTGATTCCACCCGTCTGGCATCAAAAAACAGCTAAAATGAATAGCCAGCTTTCACAGGCCTATCTCGAAAGAATAGGCCAGTTGGGTAACCTGCATCGCTGGAAACTCATGGCGTATGATTACAAATTACTGATGCAATCCAGCTAAAGGCTTAATAATCATCCTGAAACATTAAAAATTATTTTTTAATAGTATTACGATTGGGATACGAAGCCGCCGGGCCATTTTCTTACACACCTACTGTCGATTCAGCATTCTTCTTGCTCTTTAAGTCAAGCAGACTGCTGCCCTCACCACATTACGGCTTTTACGCTATCTATGTTCGACTAAATTAGTTGTTTTTCGAGCATTGATTTTTTGGACACTACGACTATTTATTCAGCCATATGTGACTATTGTTGCTTAGTTAGATGTGCAGCGTTGAGATAGGATATCGATGCTGCAATGCAGTATCATTTTTTTAGCTAGTAAACAAAGGAATTGTCATGGGCAATACGTCTAACTCCACACATGACCAAAGAGCTGTGCCTCCAAATAATGAGAATGAACTTAATTACGAGCAAAAACATAAGCCGAGCTCAGAGTTTGATACGAGAGAAGAATATTTAGAAAACGAATTACAAATAATGGCGCCTAAACGCTGGCGGCCTAATTTGCCTTTCAGAGATTATCGATTTGAGCCAGAAGACAGTATACCGGCGATGGCGGGTACTATCGGTAAAGTGGTAATGGTGGGCGCAATAGCTGCAACCTTTGCCGCTCCGCTTGGGCTTGATGAAAGCTTTATATTAGAAAACGTACGCTATGAATTACTAATCGCCTCTTTCTTCATTATTATTTTTTCGGGCTTTCTACTGCCCACTGCTAACCTGGCAGGCACTCATGGTCCGCTAATTCCTCTTATTCCTATTGTGGTCGCCGCAGGCGGTCACCCTATGGCATTTGGACTACTCATTGGTGCCTTTGGTTTGATGCTGGCCATTAGTAAAGGCGGAAGCATGCTGGCAAACCTTACCAGTAAGGGCGTTTGCGGTGGATTACTGCTGTACCTTGGATTTGTCGGCACCATTTCGCAGGTTAAAAAGCTGTTCTCCTGGGGTGAAGACATCGGTATGACACACGTTCCTTTTGTGGTCATTCTTTGTACGATTATATTGTATGCATTACTTGAACATTGGCGAAAACGTTGGTTAGCGGTACCGTTGAGTTGCTTACTGGGCGGAACCCTTGCCTTTGCTATGGGCGCGCCTTTTGAGTTTAAAACCGGTCCTGGCTTACCTCACCTGAACCCAATGTATTGGTGGGGCGAAAATTCAGGTTGGATGCTTGGTTTACCGACCGTAGAAAGTTTTGTTGTGGTACTGCCCTTCGCTATTTTAGCCGTAGCAATGTGGTCTCCTGATTTCTTAGGGCATCAGGTATTTCAAAAAATCAGTTACCCTGAACGTACTGAAAAGGTACAAATGAACATTGACGATACCATGACAAGTGCGTCTATTCGTCAAACCTTCGGTTCCCTGTTAGGTGGAGCTAACTTTGCGTCGTCATGGGGGACATATATAGTACCAGCGGCTATCGCTAAGCGCCCTATTCCTGCAGGAGCTTTACTAACAGCGCTGTTCTGTATAGTGGCTGGTATATGGGGCTACCCCATGGACTTGGCGATATGGCAACCCGTGCTCTGCGTTGCATTAGTGGTGGGGGTATTTATTCCGTTGCTTGAAGCTGGAATGGAAATGACCCGTGAAGGTAAAACAACACAATCAGCAGCGATTGTTGTATTTGCTTCTGCACTGGTTAACCCTGCTTTTGGTTGGTCGCTTACGATGCTGCTTGATAACCTTGGATTGGTTGGGTGTAAAGAACGCAGTGCGGAGCTAACCAAGATGACTCGCTGGGTTATACCGGGAGTTATGTTTGTTCTGCTAACAACCGTCATGGCTTCGGTAGGCATGTTGCCGGGTATTCCTGCATTAATTTCTAGTTTCCGCCACTAAAAATTACTGGCTAAGCCCTATTGGCTTAGCCAGATTTTATGGAACTTGATTGGAGCAGTCCGCCCGTGCTTAACGGCATTTCTGTATTAGTGGCGAACGATGGGCCTGTCATGCCAGGCATAAAGGAAAGGAATAAAGAGGCGGCTATTTGTATGCACTAGCGCAAGAGATTTGTTTTGTAACTCTTGCGCTAGTGCGGATAAGCAAATAGCTGGTTTTACTTACTGGTTTAGATAGCTACTATTCAGATAGCCACTATTTAAATAGCTACAAGTTTAGATAGTCACCGGTTTGGCTTCTGAGTCACGACGGCTATATATAAACACCGCAACAAAAACAGCCAACGAAATCAGATTGATAACAATCATATGGTGTGGCCAGAGCAAACCAAGACCCGCCGCACCAGAGAGCAGTCGCATTATCAGAGATAAACGCCCCTCTAAATACCCCTCCATAAACCCGACTAAAGCGTACATACCAAACAGTGCAAAAACAAAAATTGTTAACACTTCAGTACCTGAGCCACCAATGAAATTGGTATAGGCAAACAGAACAGGCACAACATACAGACCTTTAGCAATTTTCCATGCCATCACTCCTGTCGCCATCGGAGGAGTACCGGCAATAGCAGCCGCCGCAAAAGCGGTTAAACAAACCGGCGGGGTGACATTGGAATCTTGTGATAGCCAGAAAATAATCATATGAGCTGACAATAACAACATTGATAAAGATACCGGATCTATCGCCTGTTGTAATATCTGACCTTTTAAGTCAGCCGGGATCATATCGACTAACCCAACCGCACTCGCTTCAGACATCGGTGCCGCAAGTAATGCCGCTTTATCCATATCCACCAGCATGAAGAATGACTTTGCCACCTCTGGCAAGGTTCCATCTACGATCAACTGTACTAACTGCATTTCTGCCATCAGGTTATATAGCGCAGGAGCAGATAACGTAGCTAATACAATATAGGCAGCCGTTACCGGTAAACCCATGCCAAGCACCAGGGATGCCAACGCAACCAGTACCAGTGTTATCAGCAGACTACCGCCCGCCCACTCGGTTACCATTAACGAAAAGGTATTACCAATACCCGTCATCGCAACCACATTCACTACAAGGCCTACAGCGATCAGCAGTATGGCAGTCGTTGCCATATTTTTAGAGCCTTGTGCCAAGGCGTCCAAAATATCTTTCACACCCATCGGATGCTTCGACAACCAAGAGGCAACAATCACGGACAGGATTGAAATACCCGCCGCATAAGTGGGCGTAAAGCCATAAATAAGCAGTCCTACCAGCACTCCCAGCGGCAAAAGAAAATGCCAACCCTCTTTCAACACCTCTTTAGCTGGGCGGCTATCCAGCTCAACAGCATGTGCATGACTGCGCTTCGCTTCAACACGTACATAAAAACCAACTGACATGAAGTACAAAAGCGCCGGCAATGCTGCAATCGCAATAATATCAACATAAGGAATCTGGGTATAAGAAGCCATAATAAAGGCACCCGCTCCCATCACCGGCGGCATCAACTGCCCCCCTGTCGACGCAGCTGCCTCAACACCTGCTGCAAATTTCGCGGGGAAGCCCGCTTTACGCATCAACGGGATAGTGATTACCCCGGTAGAAACAGTATTAGCCACGGAAGAACCTGATACAGATCCCATTAAACCCGATCCGAGCACTGCAACAAACCCAGGGCCGCCGATAAAACGGCCGGCAGCACAGCGCGATAATTCGATAATAAACTCACCGGCACCTGACTTAACCAAAAAAGCACCAAACAAAATAAACATAAAAACATACGTCCATGAGATACGAGCGATCTGCCCGAACATTCCCTCAGACGAAAAATAACTACGGTACATAACGGTTTCAAGGCTAAGGCCCGCAAAACCAAACATGCCATCAATATAAGGCCCCCACCAAAACACATAGGTTAAGGCGAACAGTATCATTGTTGGAATAAACCAGCCTGTAGTACGGCGCGTCAGCTCCAGCGCAATACCGATGGCCGTAATAGAAAACACCCAATCCCAGGTCGAGAATTTAACCCCGCGCTCATACAACGCGTCCTCAAAACCAATCAGGTATATCGCACAGGAAATAGCTGCTAAGCCCAGCAGAATATCTAATAAGAGAATCGATCCTTTCGCACCCGCACGTCCTTTCACCATCGGGAACATCAGAGAACAAAGCAATGCAAACCCGCCAAAATGCATAGCAGAAACCCACAATTCAGATAGGGTTCCTAAGGTATTAAAGTAAATATGCGCAATAGCAAAGACGATGCCGGCCCAGTAAATAAAACGGCCGACAAGACTAGTATCATCGCGTTGCGCCAACTCCAGACTTTTTAATTTTTCAGCAGTACTCTGCTCATCAGCATTCGATGCTTGAGTCATAATCGCTCACCCGTGATGTTGGATCTGTTTGAAAATAATGACAAAAAAATAGCCGATGCAGCCCTGGCTGGGCCACATCGTGTTTTAACAGATTATTCCGCTATCAGATGTTCAGGAATGCTCAATCCCATCTCTTTGTAATAACGTGCTGCACCTGGGTGCAATGGTAAAGGCAGACCTACGGTCGCTTTTTCCAGCGACATCGCTTTAGTTGCTTTATGAATTCCATTCAAAAACGGAAGGTTTTCATAAAATGTTTTTGTCAGTAAATAAACATCATTTTCAGAGACGTCATCGCGCACTGCCAGGAAGTTAGGCTGTGCCATGGTGTTGATCTCTTTTGTTTGCCCAGGATACGTATTAGCCGGAATGTTAAAACGAGTCCACAGCTTATAACCACCGTTAGCTCTTTCGATCTGCTCATCGGTAAAGTCAAGCACGGTAATATCACTACCCGTAGAAGCGTAAGCGCGTGTAATGGCAGATGTTGGTACGCCTGATGGAATATTCATGCCTTCGATTGTGCCGTTTTGCAACGCATCAGCTGATGACCCATATCCCATATAAGCCATATTAAGAGATTCAGTATCAATTCCCAGATTATTCAGAATCGCCAGTCCGGAACCTTCTGTGCCCGAGTTTTTCTTACCGATAGAGAACTTTTCACCTTTCAACGCACCCAGATCATCAATAGTACCCGTCTTGGCGAACTTGCTCTTGATCACAAATTGCTCAACATTTTGCCATAACATGGTAATAGAGCGCAGATTTTTCTGAGGACCTGAATTAGCTAACTGGCCTTCTCCCGCCCACGCCCATGCACCATACAAGCCTTGCAAAATTGCGAATTGCGCCTCATTTTCACCCATTAACTTGAGGTTCTCCCCAGAGCCTGCTGAGTTAATAGCGGATAGAGATATCTTATGAGTTGGCTCCAGCTTAATTTTTGCCAATGTTGCTAATGCCACACCCACAGGATAATAAGTACCACCGGTTGAGGCGGTAGCCAGAATATAGGAACGTTTCTCTTCAGCCTGAGCCAATCCGCTGACGCCAGCAACCGTAGTCAGCGCAACAGCCATTGAGAGTGTTTTAATCAATGAGCGTTTACTAATTTTCATTCTGCCACCTTAATTTATCTATTTATTGTTGTTTGAACAAACAGTTTAACAAATGTGTTCACGAGTGTTTTAATTAAATTCAAAACTATTTAAGCATATATCGGGCCAATAAATACAAATCTTTGTTTTATAACATATAAATACATAAAATCATGTTAACAGCCAATAAATGAGCACTTTTTTGCTGATTACTCATGTATGAATAAGCAAAAAATGGCTTACTCCGGAAATCACCTCAGCACCTCATGATTAAAAGGCTGCAGCGATATCAGCAGGACAAAAAAGTGAGAAGACAACTTCTGATGAGCTATTTATTGCCTATTCCTTAAAATCCGTTCTGCTGATTCCATAACGAATCATTTTTTGATTCAAGGTCCGACGCGGCAGATCAAGCTGCTCCATTGTGTCCTTGATACTTCCCTGAAACCGGCTTAACGATTCTTTAATGACTTGCGCTTCAAAATTGGCCACCTGAGTCGCCAATGAAACATCGCGAAATGGACGAGGCTCAGTCGCAGACATACCTTCCGCTGATAACAAGATATCTGCAACGGATAAGTCTGGATCTAAAGAATAGCGAATAGCGAAATTTTTTAACTCTCGCACATTGCCGGGCCAGTGATAGCTGGTTAATGTGGAGAGGTCATTAGCAGAGAGCGTTCGCTGTCGCTTATCATGATCCACGGCCATAATTTTTAAATAGTGATTAAATAACAGCGGGACGTCTTCAAGCCGCTCTCTTAAGGGAGAAATATGCAGCTGAGAAATATTCAGTCGATAAAATAGATCCTGCCTGAAGTTATCATCTTCTCTCAAATCAACTTTTGCTGCCGCAATCACACGAAGATCGACACTGATGGGATTATTTGAGCCTAAACGTTCAATGACCCCCTCCTGGAATGCACGCAGTAATTTAATCTGCAAGTTCTGAGGCATACTCTCTATTTCATCCAGAAACAAAGTGCCTTTATCAGAATATTCAAATTTTCCGATACGCTTCTTCGCTGCACTGGTAAAAGCGCCGGCTTCATGACCAAATAATTCACTTTCTATTAACGACTCAGGAATAGCTCCGCAGTTGATCGGCACAAAGTTATTTGTTTTACGGTGGCTGTATTCATGTAAACACTGCGCAACCAACTCCTTCCCTGTGCCGGTTTCCCCATAGACAATCACATTGGTATCTTGCTCTGCCAGCTTTAATAACTCCCGCTTGAGACGCTGAATAACCGGCGAAATGCCAATAATCTTGGTGTCGATGCCCGACTGAGATGCCAGGATATGCTGAAGTTGCTGATTCTCCAGTACAAGCCGGCGCTTCTCACAGGCCCTGTGTACAGTCTCTACCAAACGGTCAGGAACAAACGGTTTTTCAATGAAATCATAAGCACCATCACGCATCGAACTAATGGCCATATCAACATCACCATGAGCAGTCAGCAATATCACAGGCAACCCGGGTACTTTTTGTAATATTGCTCTCATGAACTGCAGCCCATCCATTCCGGGCATACGCACATCCGTAATAACAACCCCTGAAAATGAATCATCAATCATTGTTAATGCCTGCTCAGCAGACGCATAGCTATCAACCATAAATCCACAGATTTTCAACCATTGCCCGGTCGATTGGCGCACTATTGCTTCATCATCAACCAACAAGACATGCTCACAATTATCCAATCAAAAAATCCTCTTTGCTGTTAACAACTAACGGTAAAGAAACCGTAAAACACAGGCCTTGTGTATGATTGCGGCTCACCTGAATGTTACCGCCGACGTCACGAATAATACTGTCCACTATTGATAACCCTAAACCCAAACCGTCGCCCATTTTTTTGGAGGTATAAAATGGCTCAAACATATGCAGCAACTGGTCATCAGTAGCTCCTTCACCACTATCCTGAACCTCAAGAATGGCCGCACCTTCAGAGCAACTAAGCCGTAAATAAACTCCCCCCCCGGATGCTGATAAAGGTATTGCATCAGAGGCGTTTTTAATCAGATTAATCAGCACTTGCTCAAGACGCACCTCATCTGCCTGCACCCAGCAAACATCCAAATCACATTCAAAATTACAGTTAATACGCTGTTCTGAAAAGAGAAATTCATAATGTTTTAATACCCGTCTGATCGCGGAAATTAATTCTGCGGTGCCGCGCTTATCCGGATTTTTATAAGCAAATGACTTTAGCTGACCAGTAATCAGCGCCATACGGTCTACCAGACCGTTTAACAGATCAAGATTCTCATCAAGTAAGGCAGGCTGTTCTTTTATACGCTTAACGATAGCAAGATAATTGCGCATCGCCGTTAATGGCTGATTTAGTTCGTGAACAATCGCCGTTGACATTCGTCCTAATGCTGCCAGCTTCTCAGCTTGAACCAGCTCGCTTTGCGCTGCTTGTAAGGCCTTAGTGCGCTTCGCAACTTTATGTTCAAGCGATTCATTGACCTCGCGTAGCGTATGTTCTAAACGTTTGCGGCGTGTAATGTCAATCACAGTCACCAGGTAGCTGGGCTCAGGAACTGCGGTCATCATTCTGATTGAAAACAACAAGGGAAACATCGATCCATCCGAGCGTTTTCCGACAACTTCATAACCGGTAATAGGGGTAAACGCTCCCTGAGTTAACGCATCCAACCAACGTTTAAGTGGTTTAAACTGCTCAATATCCGTGAACAATATATGTAATGGTTGGCCGATAATCAGTGCCAGCGATACACCAAACTGTTGCATCACCATCGGATTGATAAAAATAATTGAGCCTCGCTTATCTACTGTAATCAACCCCACCTGCGCCGTATTGATAATATAACGCTGACGTTGTTCACTGTCTCGCTGGGCGCGGATAACGTCCAACTGCGAGCGTCGTTTTAATCTGAATTCCCGCAAATAAAGTACAAGCAATGCCAATGCCAAACAACCGCCAGCCACGGTAAAGCCGACATACGAGGCGCGCTGTTCAGCCGCCTCAATCGGATTTAACGTTCCCACACTCCATCCCAAGTCATCCAGCTTCACGGCCATATTTAATTTAACACCGCTCGCATGCTTCCATAGCTGTATATCCCGGCCATCATTCAGTATTTCAGAGTGCAGCGGGGTCAGAGGCCAGAAATCATCGCTACCCTGGGCTAAAAGCTGACTGGCAAACAACAACTGATCCCCCTGGCCCGACACATAAAATGAATAATCAGCAGAAAGCAGTTCGTTAATCTTGGAGATATCAAGCCGCATCACCGATACACCGATCAACATCTCGCGATGATAAATAGGGGCTGAGAGATAATAGGAGGGCCGCAATGGGGCCCCATCCAACATAAAATGCCGCCCCTGCTCGCCAGAAATAGCCTGTGTAAAAAAAGGAGCATCCTGATAAATACGGGCAGCCTTTGTATCCTGGTCACGCCAATTACTATAAGCCACTACCCGTCCTGCTAAATCAAGCACTAAAAGTGCAGCAGAGCCCGCAACCAGATTGGTTTGTTCCAGATAACGGCTGACGCGAATAATTTTGTCCGGATTAGGCTGCACCAGCATATCTTTCACATCACGGCTCTGTGAAAGTAAAAAAGGCAAGTATCGATACTGATCAATGGCATTACGCAGTGCACTGATAGTATCCAGTAAACGAACCGAACCTTGCTGGTGCACCTCAACCAATCCCCAATCGCGGGTATAAACATAGGATTGCCAGGACAAAATCAGACTACAAAGCAGCGCGACTATTGATAATGATATTGCTCGTTCTTTTCGCAAAGTCCCACCTTTTAGTATGTTTTGAAGTCGCGCAGAATTCGTTCATATTATTGCTTAGAAAATTTCAACCTGTACGCATCCCTATGACATAATAACTGATTAATTGACTCACTACTGACTGATGGAAATCACTATATCATGAGCACTAACATCATTGCTTATCAAGGACACAAAGGCGCTTACTCTCACTTATCATGCCATCATGTTCATCCGGAGATGGAAGCCTTCGCCTGTGCCAGCTTTGTCGATGCAATGTTTATGGTTGAGCGCGGAGAAGCTCAACTTGCCATGATCCCACTGGAAAACTCTACCGCCGGACGTGTAGAAGAGATCTATCGTTTGATGCCTAAAACCCAGCTACACATCATCAGCGAACATTTTGAGCCGGTTAACCATTGCCTGCTGGCCAAAAAAGGCACCCGCATGGAAGACCTACGTAAAGTGTCCTCGCATCCCCAGGCACTGGCTCAGTGTGACAACAACACCAAGAGCCTCGGGCTGATACCTATCGCCAGCCTCGACACAGCGGGTGCCGCAGAAGCGCTATTGACAATGGACGAGCCAGGACATGCCGCTATTGCTTCCAGTCTCGCCGCTGAACTCTATGGTCTTGAGATTCTCAGAGAAAATTTCCAGGATAAAACCGGTAACACAACGCGTTTTGTTATCTTAGCCAAAGATAGCCACATGCCAAAACTGGATAAAAATATCACATTCATAACAACGATCATGTTCACCGTTCGGAATATTCCCGCCGCGCTGTATAAGGGTCTGGGGGGCTTTGCCACCAATGGTGTCAATATGGTTAAGCTGGAAAGTTATATGTCCTCCGATACAATGCAAGCGGCCAGCTTTCATCTGGATGTTGAAGGCCACCCTGACCAGAAAGCGATGCAATATGCACTTCAGGAACTCGATTTTTTTGCTAAAGAAGTGCGCATCATTGGCACTTACCCTGCGCACCCATTCCGTTTCAAATAACACAAAATCCTTAAAAAAACCCAACAAAAATGCAGTGCACAAAGATAGATTAGATATAAAATATAACAAAATACATATATATCAATTAGATATCAATATTATACTAAAGTAGCATTGTGCAGTGCACAATAAAAATCGATAGTGTTAACTGATAGAAGCATTCGTGTTGTTGTTTTCACGAAACCACGTATCTATCACATCCCTACTTTCAACTCTATCTATCCGAGTTGTCTTTTTTTGCCCCTGTCTACAGGGGCTTTTTTTCTGACAACCGACACTATTAATTGATTTCAGGTTTGACTAATTTAGGATTTTTTTCGTTTTTCAGCCAGCTAGTATTCAGATTAAATATGGAATAATTACACATTGATTATGCAACGCCTGATCAATTTAATTTAAAAGGAAAATATTATGGGCCTGTTTGATTTTGCATCAAATCTCGGAAAGAAACTCTTCGGTTCAAATGAAGACCCTGCTGAAGAAATTCAGAAACATATAGAATCAGATAACCCAGGCATCGAGGGACTGAGCGTCACTGTTGAGGACGGCGTAGCCAGCGTATCCGGCTCAGCAAAAGACCAGGCCGCTTACGAAAAAGCGATCCTGATGGTTGGCAATGTTCAAGGTATCAAAGAAGTCAAAGCAGATAGCCTGCAACTGTTAGATAATACAGCACTCAATGTCGAGTATTACACCATCCAGCCGGGCGACTCTTTGTGGGCAATTGCGCAGAAACACCTGGGTAATGGCAATGATTACACCAAGATCTTTGAAGCCAATAAGGAAGTGATTAAAGATCCGGATCTGATCTATCCCGGCCAAAAAATCCGTATTCCTCTGGGCGAATAAGCCATTAAACACAGCGGATTGTACGCTTTTTATACAATCCGCTTCTCCTTCTTAATTATTTGAAATTAAATCGTTTTAGGGCTTGATCAAAACGATTCATGTCATTATTATACGCCCACTTCACACAGCGCCGGTATAGCTCAGCTGGTAGAGCAACTGACTTGTAATCAGTAGGTCCCGAGTTCGACTCTTGGTGCCGGCACCATTTAAAGCGACACCCCTCTCTTTCCCAAATACACCTGATACGTTAACTGCCCGACCTCTTGCTTCGTTGAGATAGCGACCAACAGCGTTTACACTCACGTTAATTCAGCTGAGTGAGCAACCCATGCAACATCCATCAGATATTCTTTTCGAAAAACACATGACCACCCTGTCATCGCTTTGTTTTAAACAAGCGCGCATCGCCAAGCAGAAAATCTATCAACGCAAACTAAAAAAATGGCAACGCAGACTGTTAAATGTACAGCAGGCTTATTATCATCAAAACAGACGCGCCATCATTGTTTTTGAAGGCTGGGATGCCAGCGGCAAAGGGGGCGCGATTAGACGTGTAACAGAAAGACTGGATCCTCGCGGCTTTCAAGTCCACCCGATAGGCGCACCCAGCCAGGAGGAACAGGGGAAGCATTACCTTTATCGCTTCCAGACTCGCCTGCCGTCTCCGGGTAAAATCGCAATATTTGACCGATCATGGTACGGACGCGTACTGGTAGAACGTATTGAAGGGTTTGCCAGCAAACCTGAATGGCAAAGAGCCTATCAGGAAATCAACGAATACGAGCGCATGCTGACGGACGATAATGCAAGAATCATCAAAATATTCCTGCATATATCACCAGAAGAGCAGCTAAAACGTTTTTCGGAACGATTGGGCAACCCGGTTAAGCGCTGGAAGCTGACAGAAGAAGATATCCGCAACCGTCAACGCTGGCCCGAATACGAGCAGGCCATTAATCAGATGTTTAAGTACACCTCCACGCAAACATCTCCCTGGCATCCTATTGCCGCGGATCACAAATGGTATGCCCGGCTAGAAGTATTAAAACATATTGTTAAAACCATGGAGCAAGGGGTAGATCTATCTCCACCGCTCGTCAATCAGGATGTTCTGATAGCAGCCCGGCAACATTTGGGGCTGGATATATAACTTGAAAAAGCACTGCCGGGGTGGCATGTAAATAGCGTGCCTGCTGCTTAGTCATAGCACTTAAGCAGCAGATCCTGTAAGCTGCACGACCGCCAGAAAAGGCGAACCACCCTGTAATACACATCAACAAGAGATATTCTATGAGTTTTGCCTCCCTGGGCCTGTCCGCACCTATCCTCGACGCTATTACTGAAAAAGGCTACACCATCCCTTCCCCTATTCAAGCTCAGGCTATTCCTGCTGTACTTGAAGGTAAGGATGTCATGGCCGCTGCACAAACAGGCACAGGAAAAACAGCGGGTTTTACACTGCCCTTGCTGGAACTGTTATCCAGAGGTAACCGCCCAAGACCAAACCAGGTTCGCGCTTTAGTACTCACCCCGACCCGCGAGCTCGCCGCACAAGTCAGCGAAAGTGTTGAGACATATGGTAAAAATTTGCCATTACACTCCACTGTTGTTTTTGGCGGCGTAAAGATCAACCCGCAGATGATGCGGCTCCGTAAAGGCGTCGATATTCTGGTTGCCACGCCTGGCCGCTTGCTTGATCTATACAATCAAAGAGCCATTAAGTTTGATCAACTTGAAGTCCTGATACTTGATGAAGCAGACCGCATGCTGGATATGGGTTTCATCAACGACATTAAAAAAATCCTGGCGCTGCTGCCTAAAAAACGCCAGAACCTGATGTTTTCTGCTACTTTTTCTGACGATATCCGAAAGCTTGCAAAAGGCCTGGTTAACAACCCTGTCGAAATATCTGTCACCCCACGTAACGCGGCTGCACCCACCGTGGAGCAATGGCTTTCACCTGTCGATAAAAACAGAAAACCGGCCCTGCTGATCCAATTAATCAAAGAACACCAATGGAGCCAGGTACTGGTTTTCACCAAAACCAAACACGGTGCCAACAAACTGACCAAAAATCTGGAAGCAGCCGGTATCAAAGCAGCTGCTATTCACGGCAACAAGAGTCAGGGAGCGCGAACCAAAGCGCTGGCTGACTTCAAAAGCTATTCTATACAGGTGTTAGTCGCCACTGATATCGCAGCACGCGGATTAGATATTGAGCAACTGCCTCAGGTAGTAAACTTTGATCTACCTAATGTAGCAGAAGACTACGTACACCGAATTGGTCGTACAGGCCGGGCAGGTTCCACAGGCCAGGCCATCTCATTAGTCTGCGCTGATGAATTTAAACTTCTCGCTGCTATTGAACGCCTGACAGGAAAGCTGCTGGATCGTAAGAATATTGCCGGCTTTCAGCCAGTCAATACCTTACCGGAGTCACGCCTGCAGCGCCCGGCACACCCTAAACGCCATAAAAAACCTAAACCAGGACACAGAGACGGCGTGCGCTCGGGAGAAAATGCTCGCGGCCATAATCCTACAGCCAACAGAGCATAGGCTTTAGGTAGATTCACAACAGACGCTTAACAGCTTCACAACAGCAAAACGCCGCCCTCATTGAGAGCGGCGTTTTCAGTTACCGCAAATAATGTAGTACCTGCCCGGGAAAAGGCTTATCAAGATAGTCTGTGACTGGTTTGTTCTGACTATACGAATAGCCAAGCGCTGACATTTGCTTAGTAAAACGCGCATGATGCCCCCGCCCGGGATCAACCAGAATAACCTCACAATGCGGTTTAGCATGCTGATCGATAAAAGCAGATAACAGTGCAACATGTTCTTGTTCATAGAGAAGATCGCTGCCAACGATGACATCGAAGACGCCTAATCCACTGTCAGCATCACCCCAACCGGTACGGGTAAAAGGTATCACCTCTCCCTGATTGAGCAGTACATTTTCTCTTAAAAAATTTCCAGCCTCCGGGTGATAATCGGTAGAAGTGATATTGGCATGGCGGTGGTTCAACAACAAACTGGTGAGGCCTATCCCGCAACCCACTTCTAAAATCCTTTTACCTTCAATCTCATAATCAAGCATAAAATGCGCAAGCACCTGACCTGATTCCCAAACAATACCGAATAACGGCCACGACGCAGATGAAATACCCAGCGCCTCGGCAGCACCCTCTTCATCCAGAAACTGCTGATTATCGCGCAAAGTGCGCAGATGTATATCGATCCCACCAAACTCAATGGTTTGATAACTCAGACGCAAGGCGGCCATATAATACCTAATCAATTAAAAAGCAAAACGTGCTTACCTAAAAGATTGATTCGCTACGCAGAACCACCACTGTACTCCAGTTCAGTAAACCATCCTACTATTAAACTCCCCACTCAAAATCACCTATAAAATAACAAACCAACTACCAAAAACACTCATCTGGTGGAATACTGATTTCCAATCAGAAAAAATAACGGAGAAACTGATGCCCCACCCTATAGAAAAAGCGCTTGAGGAGTGGGCCCGGTTCCTGACTCAAGAGCAAATTATTACTGATACAAAAACACTAGAACAATATGAAACAGCCACCTATGAAACGGAACATCGTATCTCAGCTATCCTCAAACCGGCTAATAGGGAACAAGTACAGAAGCTGACAAAAATAGCCAACCAATATAAAACTCCGCTATACCCTATCAGCACAGGAAGAAACTGGGGGTATGGTTCAAGCGTACCCACAGCAGACGGTTGCGTCATTGTAGATCTCGGCTTGATGAATCGTATTATCAAGCTGAACAAAGAATTAGCCTATGTAACACTTGAGCCTGGCGTAACGCAAAAACAACTTTATGATTATCTTCAGTCTGAAGACACAGGTTTGTGGATGGACGCAACCGGCGCCTCTGCAGAATGTAGCATTATCGGCAATACGCTAGAGCGTGGATTCGGGCACACACCCTACGGCGATCATTTCAGCAAGGTGTCAGGATTAGAAGTGGTCCTGGCCAACGGCGAATACTTACATACGGGGTTTGGCCGCTTCCCTAATGCCCAGGCGGCAGAAGTCTATCATTGGGGGGTTGGTGCATATCTTGATGGGATCTTCAGTCAATCTAATTTCGGCATTATCACCCAAATGACCATTTGGTTAATGCCCGCTCCCGAATATTTACAAGCTTTTTTTTGTACCGTGGACAAAAAAGCGCTTCCTCTACTGATCGATTCTCTCAGACCTTTACGCTTGGAAGGCACCCTCAAAAGCGCCATACATATTGTTAATGCCGACAAAGCCATCTCTGCTTTCGGGCAATACCCCTGGAACGAGGTCAATAACGTAACACCACTACCAAGAGATTGGCTAGCTAAAGTAAGTAAGGAAAGAAATGTCGGTGGATGGAACGCCTCCGGGGCCTTATATGGAACACGCGCAGAAGTGTCCGTTGCACGCAAAAAACTTAAAAAAGCATTACGTCGCATC
>NZ_JBFIIH010000023.1:0-38219 GCF_041601355.1 Neptunomonas sp. | reverse complement strand
TATATCATAAGGCCCCGGCCGCCTGATCCGCCCCCAGGACTTCAGCATATCGTAGGGCATAAAACTGACCTTAGAAAGATCATGCCCATTTAACTGATGATTAGCGCGGCCAATACTCAAGCCGCGTTTGCTCATATCAACATTGACCACAAGCTGTGCTCCGCCTGCTATTGAGGCAACCGAAAATGCACAGGTAAATGAAAACAGGTTAAGAACCTTTTTATCTTGAGAGTGCAAACGTACCCAGTCCCGTCCATTTCGCATATCTAAAAACAGGCCACTGTTTTGAAACTGTATTGGCCGGATTTCGTATTTCAATGACGACTCATCAGCAATGAGTAATTCAGGCACCTCACCAAAAACCACCTCATGCTGAGTCTCTCGCCCACGCCCGCGGTGCTGAATTAACAGACCAGTCACCCTCGGGTCATTCGCAAAAAAGGTTTTGAGTTCAACCAATGTCATTTCAGAAACATCAGCATACAGCCGGATAATCACCACGGGTGAAAACCAATCGATAACAACTGCTTCATAACCTGGAAAGAAACCACCCCGGCCATGCAATAAACGGCGGCATTGATTATCTGCGGTATTTAATTGATCATGTATCCAACGATAAATATCAGTCACTTAACCTCCTGAGTTGATACTCCGGATTATAAAGAGATGCCCCAAGCCCGACCAGTAAATATATCCCGGGTTAATCTCACAGGGGTTGAAACTTTTATCAAAAGCCTATATCTAAGCGTTATCTAAAATTTTGGGAAATACACTATGCGCATCATTCTCTTCCTTCTGACCAACTTGGCCGTTCTGCTGATCGCCAGTGTCACCCTCAATCTGCTGGGAGTTGAGCATTACCTCTCAGGCACAGGACTGAACCTGACGTCTTTACTTATTTTTTGTGCTGTCTTTGGTTTTGTCGGATCTTTCGTCTCACTGTTTATTTCAAAATGGATGGCTAAAAGGTCAACCGGCACCCAGATTATTGAGCAACCCAGAACCCGGGAAGAAAAATGGCTGGTTGATACCGTTGCTGAGTTAGCTGAAAAAGCCGGTATCGGTATGCCAGAAGTGGGCATATTCCACTCTGAGCAAGCCAACGCTTTTGCAACGGGCTGGAATAAAAATAATGCGCTTGTTGCCGTTAGCACCGGTTTATTGCAACGCTTTCGCCCTGAAGAAGCCAGAGCTGTAATGGCACATGAAATCGGTCATGTAGCCAATGGAGACATGGTAACTCTCACCCTGATTCAAGGTGTGGTAAACACCTTTGTTATGTTCTTTGCGCGCATTGTCGGTTACTTTGTTGACTCACTACTGCGCAAAAACAGTGAGTCCAGTGGCGTAGGCATTGGCTTTTATATTGCCACATTCGTTGCGGAAATTGTTTTTGGTATCGCGGCATCCATGATTGTTGCCTGGTTCTCGCGTCGGCGTGAATTTCGCGCAGATGTAGCCGGTGCTCAATTTGGTAGCACAGCAGGAATGATCGGAGCACTACAGCGACTCAAAGCTGAATCAGAAATGCCGGATCAGCTACCGAGTCAAATGACCGCGTTTGGTATCAGCAGTCATACAAAAATGGGATTTATGGCTTTAATGGCCAGCCATCCTCCCCTGGATGATCGAATCGCTGCGTTACAAAACCAGCGTTAATCTCAAAAACCGGTTCACAATTCAAACATTAAAAAGGGCAGCTAACTTAGGTTAGCTGCCCTTTTTTACGAACCTTTTGATGTCAACCAGTCTGACCGGCGTTACTAGACTATCTGGATTCATCCAGCAGGCAAAATGATAAGAAGGTACTTAACAGTGAGATGACGGCGGCAAAAGGTATCGTAGGAAAAAACAGAATCAATAGCCCGCTGCATACCCACAATCGACGCACAATAGCACATTTACGCTGATATTTTTTTGTGAACTGACGACGATAAAAATGCTGGTTATCCGGTTGCTGATCACGCATCCAGTCCGGTATATAGGCTAGCCATAACATGTTTAGAAGAAATCTCATCGCAGCACTCCCTTTGCTAATAGTCTAGCAGACTGTCGGACTTAATAAAGACCTACAGCCTGCAGGCAATGCTGCGCGGATTTACATTACTTATTTTTTTAGCGGCTCACGCATCGTAACAAACTCTTCAGCGGCCGTTGGATGGATACCGATGGTGGCATCAAATACAGCTTTAGTGGCTCCCGCTTTAAGCGCAACGGCTAACCCCTGAATGATTTCTCCTGCATCCGGACCCACCATATGCACCCCCAGCACTTTATCACTGCTCTTCTCTACGATCATCTTCATTAATGTGCGTTCATCGCTACCCGACATCGTATGCTTCATCGCACGGAATTCACTACGATACACATCAATATCTTTACCTTGCTCGCGCGCCTGCTCTTCAGACAAGCCCACCGTACCGATATTTGGCTGACAAAATACAGCCGTAGGTATCAGGTCATAATCAACCGCAGGATTGCCTTCCTGATAAAGGTGTCGTACCAATGCCATACCTTCTGCCAAAGCTACGGGCGTCAACTGCACACGATCAATCACATCACCAATGGCGTAAACTGACGGCACGTTAGTCTGAAAGCTATCATTAACGATAATGGCGCCATTTTTTTGCTGCTCGACGCCCAATGCCTCAAGTCCAAGGTCATTGACGTTAGGCACACGCCCCGTCGCATACAGCACGCAATCTGTTTCGTGAGTAGAGCCATCTGTCAGCGTCAATAACAAACTGCCATCTGCCTGCTTTTCAATCGACTCAATATTGTTATTGAACTTAAGATCCACATGCTTCTTGGCGACTTCCTGAGCCACAAACTCACGCAAATCTCTATCAAACCCGCGAAGGAACAGGTCACCTCGATAAATCAGGCTAGTTTCAGCGCCTAAGCCCGCAAAGATGCCAGCAAACTCAACCGCAATATATCCGCCACCCACAACGACTGCGCGCTTAGGGAATGACTCCAGGAAAAACACTTCGTTTGAACTAATGATGTGCTCTTTACCGGGTATTTCCGGAACAAATGGCCACCCGCCCGTTGCTAGCAAAATCCGTTCAGCGGTGTAATTCTTTCCATTAACCGCAACCGTATGCTCGTCCACCAGCGTACCTCTGCCCTCCAGTAGTTTGCAGCCGGAATTAACTAACAGGTTACGATAGATACCGTTAAGTCGGCTGATTTCGTCATTTTTTCTATCACGCAACGTTGGCCAGTCAAAACTACGCTCCCCAACCGTCCAGCCAAAGCCTGCTGCATCGTTGAACTCTTCTTTGTAATGCGACGCATAGACAAATAGCTTCTTGGGAACACAGCCTACGTTGACGCAAGTACCACCCAGATAACGGTCTTCAGTGACCGCTACTTTTACACCCATTGCTGCCGCCATGCGTGCCGCCCGAACACCACCAGAACCAGCCCCGATAACAAACAGATCAAAATCATATGCAGACACAGCTTAACTCCCAATATAAATTTTGTTAACTGTAACGATTCAGCTTATAAAGTACCAATCAAAGATAACTAATATAACGATAGGAAAATCAAATGAACCAGCCTCCATACGCGTTTGCAAACATGTTAGAATAGCCGCTAATTTAACCTGTGATGACGCCTCAATGAAAATTATCTCTTTTAATATTAATGGATTACGCGCACGTCCTCATCAAGTTGCCGCTCTTATTGAGAAATACTCTCCTGATATCATAGGGCTTCAGGAGATCAAAGTTGATGACCCTCAGTTTCCCATAGAGATGATTGAAGCGCATGGCTACCATGTTGAATTCTTCGGACAGAAAAGCCATTACGGCGTATGTCTGATATCAAAAAACCCACCTCTGAGTATTCAAAAAGGCTTCCTTACTGATGAACCGGACGCGCAACGCCGAATGATCATTGGCAAATACGCCACACCTAAAGGGAATACTGTGACTGTTCTCAACGGTTACTTTCCTCAGGGTGAAAATATTGCACATCCCATTAAGTTCCCAGCGAAAGCGCGTTTTTATGAAGACCTGCAAAACTACTTAACAACGCATCACACACCAGATGAAAACCTAATCGTCATGGGGGATATCAATATCTCGCCAACAGACTCCGATATTGGTATTGGTGAAGTCAACCGTAAGCGTTGGCTGAAAACTGGTAAATCCAGCTTTCAGCCTATCGAAAGAGAGTGGCTCGCTCGCTTACAAAGCTGGGGGCTGATAGACACTTTCCGACAGTTTCATCCGGATGTGAATGACCGTTTCAGCTGGTTTGACTATCGCAGCAGAGGCTTTGAGCCGGAACCCAAACGCGGTTTAAGAATTGACGTTATTTTGGCTACCCCTTCTCTAAGCCAAACATGCCAAAACTCGGACATCGATTACGAAATCAGAGGAATGGAGAAACCCTCTGATCACGCACCTATCTGGGCCTGTTTTGACCTCTAGTTTCACTTCAGATTGTTAACCTAGAGGCTATTTTCTGTTACCGGGCTGATAAAGCCCGGCTGTTTCACCAGCAAGATATCGCAATTCACATGATCAACTATTCGCTCAACCGAACTTCCGATCAAAAATCGATCCAGAAAGCCTCTTGCTATTGAACCCATGACAAGCAGATCTATATGTTCACGCTGAACCATCTCGGGTATTACTTTATGCACTTCACCATCTTCAAGATGAAGTATTCCTGATGCCAACGCCTTATTATCTTCCATCAAAGACTTTAGTGCCGTGGTGTGCTGTATTTTAACTTTTTTATGTAGCGCCGCGTAATCCAGTGTCAGGTGCTCATCAAAAATTGCCGATTGCGGAATACTCGTAAAACTATGGGCAACATGCAGTTCACCTACTAATAGATCTACCAATAAGCAGGCGCTTTCCAATATTTCATGATCCAGAGCCTTAGGCTTATCACTTTCATGAAATGGATCAACCAACGCAGCAACCCGAGGATGAGCAGACCAGTCCTGACCTCTCATTAACAATAAAGGCACAGGACATTGAGCAATTAACTGCCAATCGCCCTGTCGGAAAAGATAGTGTCCCTGCGGATGCTTACCGATAACAGATATCACCATATCCGCTTGATACCTGATCGCCTTTCTAACAATCCCTTCAGCTGCATTCCGATGCCAGGCTACATCGTAGCTGACTTCCCCTGCAACCTCTCCTCCGCTGGCTTCAAGCTGTTCTGCTAACTTAATAAGCGCTTTCTCTTTCCCGTGTAGAAAGCCCGCAATTGCATGCTTTTCAGCTTTTTCATCAAACAGATAACTACGATGCAAAGACGAGTTATAACAACACGCAAACAACTCAACTTTCACATTTTCCTGTTGAGTTAATTGCTTAAGTTTTTTCATTAGCACATCATTCATCTGAGATATATCCAGATGTACTAAAATTTTAGTTTTCTTCATAGCCCTCTCCTGCACCTGCGTACTTATCATTAACAATAACAAAAAAGTAAACTTTAGCTTTGATCTCGCTCACGCTTCAGCCAAAACATGCGCTGCTTTCTTTTAAATTAGATAACTCTAATGTAAAATCAGACCAATATTAACTATCGGAGGTTTATCATGACCGTCAATGCAGCGCTTCGCTTAATGGCTGGAACAGTAGTACTTATTAGCCTCGTGCTAGGTACTGTTGTCAGCCAGAACTGGTTTTATTTGACCGGTTTTGTAGGTTTAAACTTACTTCAGTCTGCTTTTACAGGCTGGTGTCCTGCTATCACTATATTTAACAAGCTTGGGCTAAAGCAAGAATCCTGTAACAATAGAGGGATGAGTGTGAACCAAGGGGTACATATTTTAGCTGGCTCCATTATTCTGGGGACAGTGATAGCCGTCATGATTTTCAGTGTAAACATTATGTTTTTTATTATTACTGGCATAGTAGGCGCAAATTTAATTCAATCGGCTTTTACTGGTTGGTGCCCGGGCTTGACTATTGCCCGTTTTTCAGGATTTAAAGATACGGTTTGAAATAAAGTATCGGCACCAGACTTCTGTAAATAACGGCTTAATAGCGCCTTAACAGGCGCTTTTTTATGGTAAAAACCTATATTTCATCCTATTATCTGTATATTAGAAGAGTGACATTACAAAAAGATTTTGTGACAGGCTCAAAAATTTGTTTTATCTCAACTTATACCCTGTGGAGAGTAAAATTTGGCCCATACAGATACTGAATCCAGCCTCAGCGCCGATACGCTGGAAATGATGAAAACCAATGCATCACGTGCCGCTAAACTGATGAAAGCGCTCGGCAATGAAAGTCGCCTGCTGATCCTTTGTTATTTAGATGACAAAGAGCTCTCTGTCACACAACTCAACAATTGTCTTGATTTAAGCCAGTCAGCTTTGTCCCAGCACCTTGCTGTTTTAAGAAAAGACGGTTTAGTCAATACTCGCCGCGAATCTCAGACTATTTATTACTCACTGTCCGGCGATACCGCTAAACGCATAATCCATACGCTTCACGAAATGTACTGCCCAACTATTTAATACAAGCTTATCGAGGAAAGCCCTCGCATCAAACTCTTGTTTAAGATTCTTAATTATAAATAAGAGTTATAAATAAGGCGCCAACAGGCGCCTTAATTTATTGCATCAACTTACCACTAAGCTTAATACAAATAAGACTAGGGCTGCAGTCTTGTAAACTGCCAATCTTCAACGGGCTCATTCAGCATCATCTTCATGTCGACGACCTCCTCTTCCATATTGAAGGTGTTAGTAAATCCAAGTTTCATAGCGAGCCCTTGCATCCCTTTATTCGTTGGTAACGTCGATCCTTCAATCATGAGTGTATGTTGGCTGCGGCAGTAATCAATCGCTTTACGCATCAAAATAACACCCAGCCCCTCTCCCTGAAGATCATCACGGATAACAATAGAGAATTCACTTTTTATGTTATCGGGATCTGTTACCACACGAACAACCCCCAGCGTTTCAGGTCCTTTTCCATCAAGGCTTGGCGCAGACACAATAAAGGCCATTTCACGGTCATAATCTATCTGCGTCCAACTGGCCAGCTCCTGATGCGAAGGCACTCCACGGCTGTAAAAATAGCGCATCCTAATCGACTCAGGACTAAGCTTATTATAAAACTCAAGATGACGAGGTTCATCCTCACCGCGAATGGGCCTGACAACAGCAGGCCGGCCGGACCGCTTCAACGCGATACGCTCTTCCAGATCACCAGGATAAGGAGAGATTGCTAATTCGGATTTCTCGCCAATTGACACGGCCACATCAACAGCGAGGATACCTAACTTATTTAACAACAGTGGATTTATTTCCAGCCCTTTCAAGTGCGGGAGATCCACCACCATTTCTGACAGCTTAAGAATCATGTCAGTCAGTTGCTCCATATCCCTTTCAGGTTGAAAGCTATGCTCTTTGATAATTTTATAAACACGAGAGCTTTTAACCAACTCTTTTGCCAAGGCCTTGTTCATCGGCGGTAACATGACATGCCTGTCTGCGAGGACATCGACCGTAAAACCACCCATTCCAAAAACGATTACAGGGCCGAAGGTAGGATCCCTGCTAACACCCACATTGATTTGCAACGATTGAAATCCACGTTTCATTTGTTGAACGCAAAACCCCATACTTGCCTCTTCACCCATGCGCTCACTTACACCATAGGCAAGTTTATTGGTCGCATAACGTACATCACTGGGTGAATTCAAATCCTGAACCAAGTCGCGACGCTGAAATAACTGATCATCATAACTGAAGGGATAAATATTCTTCTGATGCAAAGCCTTAACAGCAACAGGCCCTCCTACCTCTTTTGCCAGTTCTACCACACCATCTATATCATCAGCATAGTAACTATTCTGCACCGGTATATCATATAGATCTAACAGACTGCAGGCTTCACTATGCTTAAGATAGTTTCGAGGCACTGCCATCGCGTCTGCAATTATTTTTTTAGCTTTCTGATGGTTTTGCGTATTTTGTTCTATATATGAAGCCGGTGTTTGACGCATAACCTCCTGATTACGCCGGTATTCAACCATGTACATAAATGCATCTACCGCTTCTTCCGGTGTAATAAAGGTTGCTACATTAGCTGAATTACAGTGATTTCTTGCTGCAATCGCTGTTGCTCGTCCCATCCAGCATGTCAAAATATTGCGTGGCGACTTACGCACAACTTTTATGAGTTCATCAGCCGTTTCAAAACTCGGTGCTGAATGCGTGGGAGCATGAATAGTTAATATGACATCAACTTCTTTATCTTTAGATAAAATTTCAGTCACTTTCGCAAAGCGCTCAGGCGTCGCATCGGCACACAGATCAACAGGATTCTTTTCATTCCAGCCAGCGGGCAGAACGGGAACTAACGCAGCAATGGTCTCCTGACTAAGGCGCGCCAACTTACCGCCCGTTTTCAGCAAACGGTCAGTTGCCAAGGCGTTTGGCCCCATACCATTACAAACAATAGCGAGACGCTCACCTCGCAACGGTTTCATTCGCGACAGCGTTTCAAGAGCATTGAATAGCTGATCGGATGTCCCTACACGCACAACGCCTGCGCGCCTGAGTGCGGCATCATAGACAATATCTTCATCAGGAATACCTGGTGTGCGGCTCTTTTGTACTACCCCGTCGGAAAAAACACCGGATTTAAGCACGAGCACCAGCTTATTTCTTGAGGCAGCGCGCAATGCAGATATAAAATTTCTGGCTGAACCTGAAACGCTGACTAATTGTAGCAAGATAGAATGGGTATACTGATCCTTAGAAACATAATCAATGACTGAAGACAGATCGACATCAACACCCCCACCCAATGTCAGGAAATGCGAAAACCCGATCTCTTGCCCGCTAGCCCAGTCAATCATCGCCGTGCCCAGCATACCGGACTGACCAATATAGGCGACTTTGCCTTTTTGGATATTCATATGGGAGTAGCTGGCATTCATACTCGAACCAGGTACTAACATACCCATGCAGTCAGGGCCAAGTATGCGGATACCATAAGGCTTGGCTGCTTCCTTAACTGACTCGCTTAGGGTACTTGCTTCCAGATTAGTCGTAATCGAAAGCCCACCCGTCAAAATCATAGCGGCCTTTACACTATGTGCGCCCAATTTTCGTATAATATCTGAAACTGTACCAGGCGGAGAGCAAATAATTGCCAGATCAGGCATCTCAGGCAGATCCGAGATGCTTTTATAGCAAGGAACACCGTAAACGTTATCGTAGCCTTCCGGATTAATACACATCAACAGACCCGGAAACTTACTGTCCAATAAGTTATGAACGACAATGCCCCCCATGCTGCCCGGTTTTTCAGACGCACCAAAGACAACAATCGACTTAGGTTTAAAAAAACGCTTTAAGTATTTAGTGCCCAAAACCGTACCTCCCCATGCTGATACGAGCAAACTATTAGATAGTTTAAGTATACATCAATATCAAAATTACGCAGTCGCAACAAATAATATATCCATATTTTACTGGGCTAAATCAATAAAATTATTATTTATTGCTGCAGTTGCACAATACAAAACCCCACTTTCAGACAGAAACCCGATGAACTAAAGGCCATCCTGAAATACATCAACGCCTGAGCGGTCACCTGTTTCTTGTCAAAATCGACTAAGCATCTAAAGCCACCTGCTCGCTTGTTGAGTTTTATTCAAACAACGCATAAAAACATCAAATTTTTTTCAATTTACAGTAGCGATTTCCGCTGTTAAATATCACTTTATAATCGCGGTTTACGAAATTTAACCGTTCGTAGAACGATACTTAGTAATTTTACATATTTACAACTACTTATATCAGGAGGTATCACTCTAATGAGGGATAAAATGATTATTAGTGATGACTCGTTAGATGATTCAGATAACTACGACGCTGACGCTGAAGGTGAAGCTGAAGACGAAACAGATTTAGGTTTCATCAGCACACAGAAAAATACGCGCCGTAATATCCGACACAATATCGAAGAGATGCTCGAAGCGAGACGGCTGCAAAAAAGCATGAAAGAAGTTTTTGATGACGACTACTGAGTTTTTTATAAAAACCGACTAAGGCTTGCATGTAAACGCAAGCCTTTTTATCTTGGAGAATACACAAAAACCTTAACCATTGAGAACTTCTCACTTTTAGCCACTATCGATTTAAAAAAACAATTTCTCGTATCTGAATCTTCCGATATATATTGAAAAAACAGGCGGGGTTGATATTTATCAAACCAGTTAAATAATCTTCACCGCTTATATTTCAGAACAGCTCCCCTGTTCTTCAACCTAGATATATCGTAGAGAACACGTTTATGAGTACCAAGATTCGCGTTGCGAGCATCTCATCACAAATTGATGAATGGGATGAGCCTATATTTGATGACGATGATTCTAATAAAATCAAAAAGCGCGGTAGTTTTAACGGGGAAAAACGCAAAAAAATGGACTCTTTTCTTGAAGAGCGTCGTCTTAAACAACATAGTGTTCATGACTATAGCTATGACAGCATGAGCAGATAGTACACCACCCTTTATGCACCTTGAGCATCTTTCTTCAGGGTGTAAATTGAGATGCATTTGTACTTAGGCCTGGTTAGAGTTGACTTCTTTAGAGATGTCCTCCTTTGACGCAGGCCTTTATTATTCCTTCTACTTTTAACTGATTACCACTTTAACTTTTTTCACTCATTTTTAGTTAGTGCCATGCTCACCCCTATAATCACCATCACTGCACCTGTGATACCTTGCAACACTTTTTCGACACGCTCTCCCGCGCCCCACTCTTTGATACGATAGAGCAGCAAAGTTAAAGCAGATAACCACACCATACCTATCATAAAATGTATGCCTGCCAAACTTAAAGATTGTAGTAACAGGTTACCATCAGGGCTGACAAACTGTGGAAAAAAAGCCATATAAAAAACAATCGGCTTAGGATTTAAGACATTTGACAACAGCCCTTCTCTTATGGACCTTAACCCATTGAAATCAAGTGATTTAACCGGAACTACACCCGCCAATGATGAAGTCCCTGATGAGCGCAGACTTTGAATACCCAGCCACACCAAATACAATGCCCCGGCTAACTTCAGCAAGCCAAATGCCCATGCGGATTGCAGTAATATCACTGAAATCCCGACAGCTGAAACGGTAGCATGGACAAACAGGCCGCTACAGATCCCCAGGCTACTCACCACCCCATCTTTCCACCCTCCTCTGCTGGTATTTCGTAAAACCAATAAGGTGTCTATTCCGGGGGAAATCGTGAGTAATGTAATAGCCACGATAAAGGCTACAAACTGAGTATCTGTCATTCTGCTTCTCACTTTATATGAAGCCTGAAATATACGTCAGATATTTAAATGAAGGAAGCTTGCAACTCATTTTAAAAAAAGCGTGTGTTATCATATAGCCAAAAATTTCTAGTGAGTATTTACTGATGGCTATTTCTCTTCAGGATCAGTTATTAAAAGCCGGGCTGGCTAATAAGCAACAAGCAAAAAAAGCCAAAGCACAAAAGAAAAAAGCAACCAAACAAGAGACCGTTGCGTCTTCTGCACAGACACAACTCAGCTTGGAAAAAGCACGCCAGGAGAAAACTCAACGAGATAAAGCACTGAACAAACAGCGCGAAGAGGAAAAAGCTAAAAAAGCATTAGACGCCGAAGCCAGACAGCTTATAGAGCATCATAAAATACATATCAGCGACAAAGCAGACATTGCCTACCGCTTTGTTGATGGTAAATTGATTAAGAATTTATATGTTACTCAGGAGCTATATAATCAACTTGTGCGTTCGCAATGTGTCATTAGTAAGTTAGATGAAAAATATTATCTGATCCCCCTTGCCGTTGCCGACCGCGTTGAAACTCGTCAACCCAGTTGGATTATCCGCATAAAACCTACTGAACAAGTAGCAGAAGATGACCCTTATGCCGCCTATGCCATTCCTGATGATTTAATGTGGTAAAAGCATCGAGTGCAGTACAAACTGCCTGGTGTATTCTAAAAAGAATACACCAGGCTCTCGCGGGAAGTAAAAATGCGCAACATCAGATAGCCCAGTCGGGCGTTTCCTGCTGGCTTTTCAGATGTCCGGTCATCTGCTCATAATTAAGTGGTTTAGTGAAGAGGTAGCCTTGTCCCAAATCACAGCCATAGACTCTGAGAAGCGCCAGTTGATCTTCATCTTCAATCCCTTCCGCCACCACTTTAAGCCCTAGCTTATGCGCCATTGTGATCACCGTATGAGTTAACGTTGCATCACTGCGATTGTCGACCATATCAGTAATGAAACAACGGTCTATTTTCAAAGCAGAGACAGGAAAACGGGTTAAATAACTCAGCGAACTATAACCGGTGCCGAAGTCATCAATGCTTAAGGAAACGCCCAGGGCAAGCAGACTATTCAACACAGGCTGGACCTCTTCCAGACGCTGTGCCAGCATGGATTCAGTAATTTCTAACTCTAATACACTGGGATTTATTCCGGTATCTTTTATGACTTTCTGAACTGTCCCGACGATATCAGAATTCGTCAACTGATACATTGACACGTTGACAGCCATCGCCAACGGCTGGCTTACTAAATTCTGAAATTTCTGCAAGTCCCGGCATGCTTCATAAAGTGCAAACTCACCTAGCTTATCAATAACGCCGATCTCTTCTGCCGCAGAGATAAACTCCTCAGGGCTAACAAATCCTAACCGCGGACTTTCCCAACGCATTAATGCTTCAAAGCCATATACTTCTCCTGAGCTAATCTTATTTTTGGTTTGATAGACCATAAATAGCTCATTGTTGGCTAACGCATTACGAACCTCAGATTCGAGTTCAATTTTACGTTTATTCTTATCATCCAGTTCGCTACTAAAGAAGCTATAACAACGCCGTCCCCTATTTTTGGATTCATAAAGCGCGATATCCGCATGTTTCAACAGGCTAGACACATCCGCGCTATCCTCTGGATAACAAGCAATACCAATACTCACCGATATAAAAAGTTTCTTTCCTTCCAGCAAGACAGGCTCTCGCATAACCGTCATGATATCGTCAGCCAACGCCGTTATATCATCCTTACCATCAAATAACATAGAGACAAGAAACTCATCACCACTCATATGACAAGCAACGCCCTGATCCGAAACTGCTTTCTGTAGCCTGACGGCGACCAACTGCAACATTTGATCACCTAATATATGACCAAAGGTATCATTCACTTGCTTGAAGTTGTCTACATCCATATAAAGAATTGCGACACGCTGGTTTTTTTGCCAGGCACTCTTTAAATTTTCGTTGAGCAACTCACTTGTCCGACGACGATTAGGTAAGCCCGTTAATGCATCAAAGTTTGCTTGTTTATAGAGCCGTACCTCAACCTGTTTTCGCTCAGTAATATCCTGCGTAACGATGACATAATTACTGATCTTTCCGTCATCATCAGTCATAGCGCTGATAGAATAGGAAAACCATTGTTTTTGCTCTCTGGCACGACGCTCCCCGTACCAGTTATTGCCATGCAACAGGTTTTCAGAAACAGCAGCCACATCATCTTTTAACAAGGTATGCGGAAAATGTTCAAGTAACATCTGGCCCGGAATCAGTTTAATGGAAGCCTCTGCGCCATCACTCAGACGATCATTCGCATATTCAATCAACCATTTCTCGTCCGTAACGATAACACTGCTGGGACTTTGCTCAATCGCTCGTGATAGCTTAAACACATTATGCTCAGCAACATTCCTCGCGGACTCAAAACGTGATGCGCGTGTGATGATGATTCTAAATACAAAAAGACCGGCGACCAGGAATATAAAAACAGCGAGTGCGACGAACTTCATGCGCTCAAACCAGCGACTCAGCAGATCCGCGCTCTGGATTCCACTGACAATATAAAAATGATACGACTCTATCAGACTTGCTGTAATTAATAGCTTTTCATCTTGGTACTGCACATCACGTGTTTGCCACTGACCCGCTTTTTCAGTCAATTCAGCCAATGTTTGCAAAAAGCCTTCCTCGACTTTCATTGATACAAAACTTTGCCAAAAAGTATCTGATTCAGGATATGAGATATAAACGCGCCCATCCTCCCCTATAATCATCGAACGACGCTTGCTTTCTGCCTCTTCCGCTTCTTGCCAAATAGCATTATTACCTAACAGACGGTAAGCAGCGACGACGTAGCCTGTCGTGACACCGCTACTATTTTTAATCGGCTTACGCATTGGAAGAATGTTCTCGCCCACAAAAGTAGGCCGAAATGGACGACCAATCGTCACCTGATCATTATCAAACAGGTCCAGCCACTCCAGCGTATGAATATTTCCGGTTGTGGCAATAATTGCGCCTTTACTGTTAACGACGGCCAACACCCGCATTTGAGGTGTGGCCCTGAGGACATCATTCAAGCGTATCTGAATAATATTATCGGGATTATCGGTGACAATGATAGATTGCGCTAACTCACCGAGTAGCGTTTCCTGATGCACAAAAAAACGCTTAACAACGCTCGTCAGGCTCTGATTATGGGGTGTCAAAGAGAGGTTTGCCTGTTGCTTTACATTACTCCAGGTAGCGTAACTAAAGGCTAACAGTGCCAGCAACATTAATAATGATAGTAAGCCGTATATTAATTTAAACCAACGTGCTGTCTTGGTGTTTACTTCTGTCATTTACGCCTCATTATCCATGGCAACGCAGCATACATACTATCATCAGATTACTTAATGTTTACCGACTACATCAGAAGCACACACAACTAAATAATCTCACAGTAAGAACAGCTACACCCTACTAACGAATAACTAACCATACTTCCATTGCAGAAGGTCATTACAGGAGTTCATTTGAGAAGCCTAATACATTCAATAGTCGGTCATTATTTACACTTCAGTATAGCTATATAGTGTAGCTATTATTTGATAATTTACACTTGTTAGCCTGGAGGGATTTCAGGGCTAACTTTTTTGAGCGATACAACGATAATCAACCACTGTTACTTTTTCAACAGACTCTTTTGAAAGAGGGAAGACTATTAACTGCATTCGGGCAGCTCCGGCTCCTTTTTTAAGGGGTGTTCGGATACGTGCTGCTTCCTGTAATGGTTGAACATCTCCATTAGCCAAATGTAATAACACCTCAGACTCGCATCTGACCTGCGCGGCATCTTCATTCAGCGGCCCTGTCACCGTAAAATCGATATCCAGCATACAGCTGCTCACACCTGTCTTTTCAGCATTAGGCAAACATTTTAAATGTGCACCAATCGATTCTGCTTTAACGACGGCGTCTTCCTGCCGATCAACACTCTCAGGTTGAATATAAATAGCATATATCCAACCTTCGACCTGTCTGCCATCCGGGTGTAAAAAGAATATGTTCGCCCAATCGCCTTCCTGTTTGATAAATAGAACCTGTTCGCCTTTCTTTGCCTGAGCCAAGGTGGGGAATTTTTTACCCGGCCCGGAACGAACATTAATAGGCTCATCGTTGACCCGGTAAAAATCCAAAGCAGACACAAAGGAACTGCTCATCAATAAACCGAGAAACATAACAATAAAGAACTGCCGCATAAAAACCCCGAATACCTGCCCAATGCCCGATAATTTTGTGACTTTTTTGGGCAAAAACCACGATGATACTTTCAATGTTAAAACCATAACTTTCGTCACTGCTAAGTGCAAGCATAAAGAGCATTTCACAGTATTCATGGCACCTTCATGGTGCGACAATGCGTCACATGGCCGAGAGAGATCGTAACCATTAAAATATGTCTGAAAAATGGATAGCTACATGGCGAAAAGCAAAACTATGCAACTTATCAGCGCATTGACAGGAATAACACTCTTAACCGGAGTTTTGTTATTTCTTTTAAAGCTGCCTGACATTCTCGCTAAACCACAACCGCCGGTGTTATATGCATTAGCGGAAAATTGCGATCTGAATACAGGGGCATGCACCGCAACCAAGGGAGAAAAAGGCATCTCTGTTGCGATAACCTCAGAGAAAATTTCATCGCTTGTACCTTTGATTTTTTCTGTCACGCTAACCAATATTAATGCCCAAAGCGTCGTACTGGACCTACAAGGAAAAGATATGTTCATGGGTATTAACCAAATTAAGTTGTCGCCTGCCTCCGACGGAAAAACCTGGGAAGGAACAGCAGAGCTAGCGGTTTGCACAACAAGCACTATGTTCTGGCGTGCATCCATCTTAGCGTACCCTGATGAGTCATCGAATCCTGAGAAAGCCACTTTTGAGTTTGAAGCAAAATGAAAAACAGCACACTATCTACACTGCGCATATTGCTTGTATTAACATTATTAATGCTTATTGGTTTGGCGGCTGTTTTTGTCCTCAAACCGCAATCAGTCAACAGCGAAAACATCATCACATTAGGCGGTGATTTTACGCTTGAGTCTAACCAGGGACCTGTCTCACTGAGCGACTATAAAGGAAAAGTTGTTGCCATCTATATCGGCTATGCATCCTGTCCTGATGTTTGTCCGACCGCACTGGCCGTAATGACACAAGCATTTAAGGCGCTTACAGAATCAGAAAAACAACAGGTGGCCGGACTTTTTATCAGTGTTGATCCTGAAAGAGACACGCCAGAAAAACTTGAAACTTACGTAAAATTCTTCAGCCCGATGCTAACGGGCATTACCGGTGATCAGAGCACGATTGATAAAGTAGTCAAACAATACGGTGCTTTCTATCGCAAAGTAGAATTAACAGACTCAGCCATGGGCTATGCCGTAGATCACTCATCCAGGATCTATCTGATTGATACGTCTGGCAAACTCTATAAGCCTCTATTTCACAACACCTCCCCAACGCAACTATTGACAGAAATACGTACGCTGATCAATCAGAGCTAACAGGAAAACTTCATGAAAAAATTACTGCTTTCAAGTGCATTATTACTCGCTTCTCATTTCGCCCTTGCCGATGTTAATGTTGAGTCGGCGTATGTCCGCGCCGTTCCTCCGGGTCAAATGAACAGCGCTGCTTTTATGCAGCTGAAAAATGAGGGCCCCGGAGACATTTCGCTGGTTGCAGCAAAAAGCCAGGCTGCCAAAAATGCAGAACTACATACTCACACTCAGGATAACGGTGTGATGCGCATGCGACAGGTTAGCGAAATTAGTTTGCCAGCAGGTGAAGTCATCACGCTTCAACCCGGTGGAATGCATATCATGCTGATCGGCTTAACTCAGAATCTGGCTGCCGGTGAAAACATCAGCCTCTCGTTAGAGTTTTCAGATGGATCACAACAGGCGTTAGAGGTACCTGTAGAAGGGATAATGCCTATGGAAAAAATGGGCACTATGATGCATGAACAAAAGCATATAACACAATAAATACGAAACAGGTGTTGAGCCACGGCCACTACGACTGAGAAATGACCTACTTCAACGGTTAATGTGGCTCCCACCTGCCAGATCGACATATACTTCAGTTCATATAAAGTTGAGTAGTTTAAGATTTTTTACTTTCATTTATCAAAAACTCTTTTTTTCTATTTACATAAGTTTTTATCTTCAACACATGACAAACAATCAAACCTAGTATTTTCCATCCTCTTTTTTGCAAAGCGCTTTGCTTGTAATCAGGCTGAAACTTAAGCAATAAAAGACGTCTGTTTTCTGACATGGGCAGTCTCCTTCACACAGTGCTTTCAAATACTTTTAAACTATATCAGTGGCTCCTCCAGACACAGTTAACATTCCTATCTAATTAACAGAATCACCCACCGTCTATTAATTGAAACCTCCCGGCTTAATCATAGGGCTTTTCATCGTTTACGCAGACTTCTTATTTTTTTCTGTATAGAGAGCATCAAAATTAACCGGTGCAATCATTAACGGAGGAAATCCGCCTTTTAGCAAGATGTGATCAATAGTCTCTCGTACATAAGGAAACATTACAGCCGGACAAGCGGATCCAAGAGCCTCGTCCAATTGCTGCTGAGGAAACCCTGTGATAGCAAACATAGCGGCTTGGTCAACCTCAACCACAAACGCCAATTTTTCTTGATTTTTAGCGGTGACTGCAATCGAGAGTACCGCCTCATATAGCCCCTCCTCGATCGGTTCATAAAAAGTATTCAGATCCAGCGTTATTGACGGTTTCCATTCTGACTGAAACACCATCGCTGAATTAGGGGATTCAAATGATGAGTTTTTTACATAAATTTTCTGTAATGCGAAAAATGGGGATTCAGTTCCCAGTTTATCTTTATTTTTTTCTGACATGGGATGCTCCGGTAATCGAAATCTATTACATATTCTCATTGAATACATTTTATTCATTGCACGTTTTTCAGTGAATATTGCCGAGTAAAACTTCCAGCCGAAATGGCCGGAAGTTAACGTTTAATTAAACAGCTAGAATCAGGCGTTTACCGGCGCGGGTAAATCTAACCAATTAAACAACGCAGGAAGGTCTGGCTGAAAATCATGAATAACCGGATACCAAGGTGTTGGAGCCTCGATATCGTGCATGACACCACAAGTAGGACAGTAGTACTCGCGATAAACCTGCCAGTTAGTATCAGGAGCCATCAGCTTTGGATAGACTTCCTGCATTTTTTCTTCGTCATCACGAACATAAACCAGCGCATTCAACTTCCAGTTTTTTCGGTAATCGCCGAAATCATGTCCACAGGAACATTTTGTGACAAGTGATTTATCCGCCTCAATTTCAGCCAGATAAAGGTGCGGGCCAAACGCCATAATGATTTTATCGTTCCAATCCACCTGATCCTGTAATACGGAGATGTAATTGGCATAACGTTCTTTGTCTTTAGGCATTGACAACATCTTGTGCAGCGTGTCCCAGTCAAGGCTGCCTTTAACCAGATCCGACACCTGTTTTTTTGTAAAATTTGACATAATCAGTCTCTCTTTATTTTTTGAGTTTTGAGAATAAATCACGAGGAGTGCAAGGCATCCCTCAGAGCTGCCGCTTACTGCTCTGTCATGATTACCGGGCGCACATCAGGTAGTTCGCTAATATCCATATGATGCTTAGCACCAAACATAGGGATACCCAGATCTTCCTCTTTCAGCTCCCAAGCCGAAGGCAGATCCCAGAATGTTTTAAACTCATTAAGGAATCTATCCGACAGAAAAAAGCTGGATGAGAACATTTGCTGAACCTGAACAGAGGCGTCTTTATCCAGAATGCGCTGACGCTCACCTTCCATCCATTTTTGAGTCGGAGTACCCCGAGCAATACGCTCTTTGCGGATTGCCGCACGCCGTGCAATAGTCTTCTTCTCATCAACACTCCATGTACCTTTTTTATCCTGAAAGATCACCACGCCGTAGACCTTTTCAGCAAACTCTGACAAGACATAATTCTGATTAAGATCGTTCTCTACCCCGGCAATGTCTCTATCCAGGGGATCTCCAAACCCTGGACCACCACGTAGATAGTTCAGATAAAGATCACCATTTTCAAAAATCGCTTCAGTAGTAATGCACTGCTTATCCCGTTTAACCTGAGCATCAGGACCTAAGTGCTTTTCAAGTTCGCACTTGCCAGGATCCCGGTCTTTGCCAAGCGGCAAAGACTTCCCTTCTTTAATACGATCCAGTAAGCCGGTATTATGAGCTTCGAAACGGTAGCCCGTTGCCGCCGGGTAGCCACCCATGAGACCCCAGTCGCTATTCATATAACCGTTACCCATGAAGAACATTGTCCAATCAGCAGAGCCCCAAACCATACGTAGGGTTTCAAAGCCCAGACCGCCGCGATACTTGCCGTATCCACCGGTATTGGTTTTAATTGTTCGACCCATATAGAGTAGTGGTTCAGCTAGCTCCCAGATCTCGATATCACCCATATCGCCCTCTGGATTCCAAATAGCTGCCGCATGGTTCAGACCATCCTTGACCGCACATGCTCCCGTGCCACAGGCCGCCGTTTCGAAGCTGTTGACCGCATGTATCTCACCTTCCTGGTTAATACCGCCACCTTGTAGCCAGTTACAAGGGTTTGAGTTACCAGCGTTCACCTCTTCCAGATAGCCCCGCCCAAAATAGGTACGGCTCATGCCTCTCCATAATGAACTCCATGAGGACACTAAGAAATGCCAGGCATCGGCATGGGCTGTGCGCCGGTCATCCGGATTGGTCCAGGTACCTTTTGGCAAACGGAACTCAGTGGCATAACGAGCGCCGTCATTAATCCGCTCGGTTGGTACCAACGACTGAGTCATCATTACCCAAATACCGCTAGTAAAGGCTACTGGATTAGCGTTGTAAGTGTGCCAGCCCCAGCGACTACAGCCTTCAAAATCGAGACGCCAGGTGGCATCCGGTTTGACGGTTATTTCACAAGGGGCATGCATGATGGTGTCAACTTTGGCAAAAGGAGATGACAGTGCCACATCGTCATGGGCATAGGGAACATCAACAAACGCTACGGTTTTTATCTTACCCGGAATAGTCATTGCTTTTATTCGGCTGACCAGTCCACGTCTACCATCTTCAATAACTTCAGTAGAGAATTTTTCGTAGGCAGCCAGACCCTCTTCGCGCACCGTTTCTTCAACCAGGTCACGAATCATGTGGCAACCGGCAATACGGGTTTTCTCGTCCAAAATCCAGTATTTTGGTGTCCGAACATTTCGCTGACTCTCATGGAGCCAGTCTCGTAGCGGAGTATCATTGATACCCGTTTTACGACAAGTTATCTGCACCCCATCACCAAAACGCTGAACCTGTCCATTTGACATGGAGCCTGGCCCTACTGCACCCACATCGATTACATGGGTTACACCGCCAACCCAACCAATCAAGCTATTTTCATGAAAAATAGGCACGATGGTGGCGATATCACATGGGTGTACGTTACCAATCTGACAATCGTTATTAGTAAACATATCACCTGGATTAATGCCGGGGTTGGCTTCCCAGTTGTTTTGAATCATATATTTGATGGCAGCCCCCATAGTGCCTACATGAATAATGATTCCAGTTGATGTGGCAATACAGTCACCTGCCACATTATAAAGGGTAAAACACAGCTCCCCCTCCTGCTCAACGATAGGAGATGCTGCTATTTTCTTTGCAACTTCTCTGGAGTTAACCAAACCAGCTCGCAGCTTTGAAAAGATCCGTTCATAGCCAATAGGATCACTTTCTTTAAATTCAAGTTTGTCCAATCCATTATAGAAACCAGTATCTTGTGTCCGCTGAAGAATTAAATTTCGATGATCATCAAGCGTCAAACCGCTTTTCAATAAGCAGGATTTACCATTAAATTTTTGTTGAATAGTCATATTTTGTCCTCGCTTTGTTATATTTATTATCGGGTTACTGGCATTCAATCAGGTGGAATAACCGGTTCACATCCAGAAAAGTTTCAAATCCTGGTGGTATCACATAGGTAGTGGCATCAGATTCGATAACAGCAGGACCTTTAACCTCATTGCCGGGTTTCAGTAGCTCCATTTTGTAAATTGCTGCTTCGACCCACTCCTTCTCGTAATAGAAAGGACGCTTGCCCTGACGTGACTCTACTGGAGGTGTAGGACCAGCATTTGGCTCGACCGGTATATTTGGTTTCTTGGTTTCCACTGAACCACGCATGATAGCGCCGGTAATACCGTAACCCAGTTCAGGAGAGCGAGCGGCATCAGCGTAAACTCGGGCATAGGTATCGTTAAACGACTGAACCAAGGCATCCCAGTCTTCAGCACCAGACAGAGCAGGCAGAGGTGAGTCTATTTCCAGATCATTCAACTGGCCCAGATACTGCATTGAATAACCCGGTGTCAAAGTAACCTCTTCATCCTTGAAGCCATTGATACGGAACTCTTCGAGAACCTTATTGCGCAGCTCATCCCACGCTGCTTGCAAAGTTTTAGTAGAAGCAGCAATATGATCCTGACTAGACTCCTCAGTAATCCCGATATCGACACTCTTGTCGTAACGATATTCAAAGTCAGCTGTCGCGCAGCCAAATGCAGAGAATCCAGCAGCCCAAGCTGGAACGATAGTTTCTTTAAACCCCAGCCCCTTGGTGTAACCATAAGCGTGTACAGGACCGCCCCCGCCATATGAGAAGCAAACAAAGTCCGTGGGGCTATAGCCTTTACCGGTAATCATCGCTCGTAGATGTTGTCGCAATGACAGATCCAGAAGTTCAATTACACCCGCTGCAGCATCTTCTACAGAAAGATCCAGAGGGTCCGCTATTTGACGTTTAATTTCGCGACGTGCACGCTCAACATCCAGCTCAAGAATTCCACCAAGAAAATTATCGGGATTCAGATATCCAAGGATAATGTGACAATCGGTAACCGAAACGGTATCTACGCCACCTTCAGGCCAGCACGTACCTACCTTATAACCGGCACTATCTGGTCCCAATTTAATCGCATTCGCATGCGGATCTATACGAACAAAGCTGCCTGCTCCAGCTCCGATCGTATCCATCGCAACCAGCGGTAGTGAAAGTACCAACCGAGCCATATCGCCATCTTTATGAATTGCAAAGTTATTTTTAGTGATTAGTGCCATATCAAAACTGGTACCACCAATATCGGAACAAGCAATATTTTCGTAGCCTAGTTTTTCACCTAGATATTTAGCGCCTATAACGCCACCGATCGGACCGGAAACTAATGAACGAGCTAGTTCCTTAGCTTTCCAGCTTATGGTGCCACCATGACTAGCCATAACCCGCAGATCAAATTCACCACCTACTTTTTTCATACTATCGCTGATAGTACCTAGCGTAGCGCGGGAAGGTTCAGCCGCGTAGGCTTCGAGAATTGTAGTATTTGTACGGTGACTCTCTTTACGCATAGGGTAGTAATCGACGGATGCAAAGACAGGTATATCGACACCCATCTCGCGCGCTACTTCCTTGCAAACATCACGGACCGCTTTCTCATGTTCTTCATAGAGATAGGAACTCAACAGACTTATCACAATCGCCTTACAGCCCTGTTCTATTAACTCACGCGCAGCTTCTCGGGCTTCGTGCAAACGCACGGCAATAACAACATTGCCCTTTGAATCTACTCGTTCGGTAACACCCCTGGTGTCCTTTATATCCACCAATGGTTCATCGTACCGGTGGGTATTGAGGTGTATTCGATCTTCAAAGGCATATCCCAGATAACTCTGGATAGCACGGCCCATTCGATGGAAATCCTCAAATCCTTTGCTGACGATCAGACCCGTACGCAGCCCTTTTCGACCAACCACTCGGTTAAGCATTGCAGTACCAGAAAAAACGCAAGTTACCATTTCAGGAAAAACATCCTCGACCTTTCGATCCCAATGGGCCAACGCATCTGTACTGGATTCGAGTACTGCCTGTGATTCATTAATATTACTTTGCGCTTTACCGACGACAAACTCCCCGTCAGCACGCACAAAAAAAGTATCGGTCATAGTGCCGCCGGCATCTATCCCAAGAACTTCTACTGGATTAGTTAATTGATTCAAGATGATGTCCTCATTTTATTTTTATTGTTTCCTCTACCCAGTGAGATTCACTGTAGCAAGGAACCAAATCAGCCAGACAGATGCCAAACTGATTTATATCTTGTATAGCATTGAGCGTGCCAATGAAAATATATACATATAAAACAATTACTTAATAAAAATTTAGAGATTTTTATCAGAAACAGGAACATCAGTATTTCGATAATCAGTCGATTATCAGTCGGTTATCAGTCGGTTATCAGTCGCAAGTCGTTCGTAAATCAAACCCTGCGATCCCGACACCCATATTTGGTTGTTCGAAGAAGGATTAAGCAGAAAACACACATTAACGCCACGAGTAAACGTACACAAAATGGTTGATTGTAAATCAGCAGTAGTAGGTTCAGAATTACAAAAATATAAAAATATAAAAATAACGGTATGGCCATCATGAATCCGAAATGTACCCTACGAGGATCGGCAGCGGTCGAACATCCTAGGAAAATAGCAAAAGCACGGGAAACGCTGCTCAGCAACGGCTCTCTTTCAGATGACTCCGTAAGACCAGTGATCCAGGCATCTTGGCAACGCTGTGTATCTGAAGACGTCAACCCACTGATCGCCAACCAGGCTGTTGTGCTGGATGCCCCCCACCTGGATTCAGTTAAAAAGAATTACCGTGATCTCATTTCTGCTTCAGAGCCGGTCATGCACGATGCACAGGATCTGCTGGCAAACTCGAGCACAATCATGCATTTGGTAGCGCCAACAGGAATGATTTTATGTTCACAGGGCGATATTCATACTCGTGATCTGGCCGATAACTTTAGTCTTGCTCCCGGCGCAAACTGGAATGAAAGTGTTGCGGGAACAAATGCCATAGGCACTGCACTTAACATTGGCGCAGCCCTACAAGTCCACGCTTTTGAGCATTTCTGCGAGAACATAAATAACTGGACCTGTTCAGCAGCAGTAATCCGCGATCCGTTCGAAAACAAAATTTTAGGTGCTGTTAATATATCCGGGCTCAAACATACCCAGCATGACTACTGTCTGGCACTTGCCGTTTCCGGTGCGCATCAGATCGAGGGACAATTGGCGCAAATAAAGTTAGCGAAGCGTGACTTACTCTTGGGTGTAACCCTTAATAGCTTCGCCTCGACACGTAATGATGGCCTGCTCCTGATTGATCAGGACGGCCGTGTAGTCCGCACAAATCAACAAGCAGATAGAGTAATGGCGGCTCGCGGTCTAACCATTGATTTAAGTCCTTTCAATCCAATACTCACTCTCAATGATGAAAGGCGTTTGGTAGGAAAAACAAAACCCATATTAAACCAGCTCAATCCCGAGTGGATTCAACCTGTTACCCATCAGGAAGAGCTAATCGGATATATCGCAGTGGTGCCCTTCCCGGTACCTCGTCGCAAGGCCGTTCAAAGCTCAAACGATGAAGAGCGAACAAACTCCGAAAAAACCGGAAATGGTTTTTCCCGACTCGTCGGAGACAGCCCTTTATTTGTTAAATGTATACAGCAAGCCGCCCGTTTAGCTAAAGCACCGATTCCCATATTATTACAGGGAGAGACTGGCGTCGGAAAAGAACTCTTTGCCAATGCCATGCATGAAATGAACCCCAGCCATAATAGAGACTTTATCGCCCTTAATTGCGGGTGTTTGTCCCGGGATCTTCTTGCTGGTGAGTTATTCGGTTATATCGAAGGGGCCTTTACCGGAGCTCGCCGAGGCGGAATGGCGGGTAAGATAGAAGCGGCGGATGGTGGGACACTTTTTCTCGACGAGATTGGCGAGATGCCTTTGGACCTGCAACCAATGTTTTTGCGAGTACTTCAGGAATCCGAAATCTGCCGGATCGGTGAAACACAACCCAGAAAAGTAAACTTTCGGCTGATTGCCGCAACTAATCGTGACTTAGCACAAGAAGTGGCCGAAGGACGTTTCCGGGTTGACCTCTACTACCGGATATCATCCATGACCTTAACAATCCCGCCGCTGAGACAGCGTGACGGTGATGTAATACTTCTGGCAGAACATATTTTAGAACGACTAGCTGAACAGTACGGTGGCGAGACAAAGAAACTAGATCCAGCGCTGAAATCGCTTCTTGAAGGTTACGCTTGGCCAGGTAATATCCGTCAACTAAGTAATCTGGTTACTGCCGCCTATTTTCTGACAGATCGTGAAGTTCTGACAGCTACAGACCTTCCGACGGATCTTCAGTCTGATCAAGCCGATAAGCCAAACAATAATGAAGATGACACACAAGACACACAAAATGACTGTGCGAACCCACTGGATCAGGCTGAAAAAGAGGTGATCTGCCGTGTTCTTCAAGAGCAGGATGGTAACCTTACCCGTACCGCCAAGCAGTTAAATATCGCAAAGAGCACGCTTTATATTAAGCTCAATAAGTATGGCATCAACCGTTCGACTTGAGTTGATGATGTGTAATGAGCTTATATTAGGGAGAGATCAAAAAGATTCACATTGATAAAATCAGGTGTTTGATAATAATGACTAATCGCTTTACGCAATTGTTCGGCACGTTCTGGCAAGCCTTTTTGGCTATACTCAATAACTTGCTGATATACCGCTTGCCTGAAGTCAGAAGCATCTGTCGCTTCACCGTTTAAATTATCTGCGCTCATGTAAAAACGGTACCCTGCAGCCGTCGATAGTATCCACTCGATAGCCTGTGGCTTGATTTCGACTTGTTCAAAAAGAGCTTGCTGCTCTGCCGTTCGACCATCGGGCACATACCAATAGCCAAAATCTTCCAGCTTTCTGCGCTCTTCGCCAGCAATTAACCAATGCGAAATTTCATGTAGCGCGCTGCTGAAATATCCATGTGCAAAATAGATAGCATGATAATCCCGTGAACCTGACGCAGGCAGATACACAGGCTCATCACTGCCTTTCACCAGTCTTGTATTAAATGAACTGGCAAAGCAATCATCAAACAAGGCGATTAAGTCTTGATATAGAAAAGTATCGTTACTCAAAGCATTCTCAGAGAAAATTGTTAGCTGATACACGCATGTTCAAGAAACTACTGGAACATCAACCACGTATCTTGCTTTAACCACCATGACTGCCCTGAGATCTGATCAATACGTGCTACCACATAGCCTTTTACATCTTTATCGGCACGTAACAGTTGTATAGAAAACATGGAAGGCATGACCTCTTCAGATTCATTCAATAAATTCCAACGGCCCTGATCCGCCAGCCATGATTCACCGGTAATCTGGTCATAACGAATAAGTACCCACTCACCTTTGGCGGTATAGCCCGAGGCGAGTTGATACTGCGCATCGCTGCGTTTAAGCAGGGTATTCAATCGTGCGGTTAACTGATCAAGATCAGGCTTTTCAGACGCAGACGCACCAGCGGTACCGGCTTCTGCGCCAGTGGCAACAGAATCGCCAGATTTATTAGCCAGCATTTGTAAACGCGCCAGCAAGATCTGCGACGTTTGTTTCAGCTCAAAAGTATCCGCTTTAATCTGTATTATCTGTTCCTGCATCGTGGACAACTGACCTGACAGATATTCAATATTATCTGTTCTGGCAGGTTTTACAGCGACTGGAACCTGTTGTTTAACGGGTTCAGGCGCAGCAGCAGTTTGTTGTGCGCTGGCGTCAGCGTCTGAGGGTCCAGTTGAGGGCTGTTCAGTTGCGCCACTCGAATCAGGTACCACAGAGGCTGTTTGGCAGCCCGATATTAACAAACAAAGTGTAATGACAGAAAAACAGGATTTGAACGTCACAAAACCTTCTCCACAATAAATTTGATCGCTATTCTAGCAAAACAGACAGGACAAAACAGATTTAACCAGCAGGCTCAATGATATGATTTGAGGTGAGAGCAGAAAGTCACCAAGAGAACAGACGCTCTCCTGGTTTATTCATAATTTATAGTAGTTCAGACGGGGTAATCGACTATTCCCGGGTTATCCTCAACATTTTTCAGTTTCGGCGTATTCAGTTTATCAATACTCGCCACTTTGCGGTCTTTAAGGTATTCAGCCACTACATCCCAGATATCAGCTCCTTCTGAGCGCGCACCGACCGTTGCCCAACCACTCACTTTATAAGATTTATCAGCTTCAATCTTCTCACCATTATCCAGTGTCATTTCACTGATGCGCTTGCCGATAGTCTCAACCGGATCACAGACATAATCAAAGCCGCCTACCCGGACCATATCGCCACCAGACTGAAGATAGGGCTCTGGATTAAATAAATTGTCAGCAACATCCTCGAGAATTAACTTGAGTTCAGAACCTTTCATCTCACGCACGTATGTTTCAGGGTAAGTCAGACACGTCTGATCCAGTACATGCTCCATGGTTACCATCTGCCCTTTCAAGACAGTTGTTCCCCAGCGAAAGCCCGGAGACAGCGAAATCCGGGCATCATTTACTGAGCGTAATGCATCACAAATAACCTGATCGAATGTTCCATTAAAGTTACCACGACGAAACATCAACTCATCAGCCGGGGCCAATTCTTCCGTTAACCAAGGAAGGTAAGGTGCCCGAATATCGCTGATTAATTGAGTCATGCCAACATCAGGCGCGAGTAATTCAGAAAATACCGGCAATAAACGATAGCGGAAATCCTGAACTTTTCCTTCGCGTATATCCAGATCCATGACGCCGACAAATTTACCATTGGACCCCACATTACAGACCAGTGTTTTCCCACCATTATTCTTAACGATAGTCGGGGCAGGTATACCATCATGCGTGTGTCCACCCAGAATCACATCAACACCGGAAACACGATTAGCCATAGCCAGATCGACATCCATACCGTTATGCGAGAGCACAATAACAGCATCCACATTTTCTGATCCACGAATCTGATCCACTTGTTCCTGAAGACGATCATCGTAAATATCAAACGTCCAATCGGGAATAAAACGAGCAGGGTTTGCAATTTTAGTGCGCGGAAATGCCTGCCCGATGATGGCAATACGTGCACCGCCAATTTCGCGGATACTGTAAGGCTGGAAAACGTGCCCGGTATCTTCATCATGAATATATTCATCGGCACCCTCAAACAGTGCATCCTCCGTAATAAATACATTCTGCGCTAAGAATTCTCCATCAAATGCTTTGATGTTCTTAAGAATCTCCTCCTGATGATAGGTAAACTCCCAATGTCCTGTCATGACATCGACACCTAAATTATTGGCTGCTTTTACCATATCCATACCACGGGTTTTATAGGAAGTACCCGATCCTTGCCAGGTATCACCGCCATCCAGTAATAAAGTTTTTTCACGGCCGTAAGATTCACGTAAGCGTTCAACCAGAGTTTTGATATGCGCGAACCCGCCCACTTTTCCGTATTTGCCAGCAGCCTCTTCATACTGCAAACAAGAGAACGCATGTGCTTCTAAAGAGTTTGGCGTAATGCCGAAGTGATTTAATAGTTTATCTCCAACCAGATGAGGTGCCTGTCCTTGTGCCGCCCCCATACCTAGATTGACACTTGGTTCTCTGAAATAGATCGGAAGCAACTGCGCATGGCAATCTGTCATATGCAATAAACGAACATTACCAAAATTGGCTACTTCATAAGGATCAGCTGAATGCTTTGTTGCAGCAAACCCGGTTGAGGGCAAAACACCGGCAGCACCAGCAAGGCCTAAAAGTTGTGCGAACTCACGACGAGACATGGACATATAATCACCTTCGGAACAAAAAAATACCCGCAGCAGCACCGCCACTACAGGTATTTTTTAATAGCATATTATTGAGGTACGGAGAGGTGCCAATTTTGTTCAGCATCAATCTGCTGCAGCACACCTAAACGGGCATGATATTTAGCCTGTGCCGCCAAATTCAGCGCTTTGCTATAATCACCTTCAGCCGAAGCCGCTTCAGCATCTTTAATAATGCCTTTGGTTAGCTTCCACTCAAAACCAACCTTGGCCGCTGCTTCGTTTTCCAGTTTAGCTTTAGCTATCAGTGCATCAGCATTTTCTTTTGTGGCCTCAACACTCGCCTCAACCTCTTCCGGATGATTGGTTGAATATTCCTTACCTTCCCAGCTAAAGGTGTGCCCTTTACCATACATCGCACGATTCATTTCGAATGCTTCATCATACGTTTCAGCCATAGCCACGTTAGGCAGAAGAACAATAGCCATCATTGTTATTAATTTTTTCATCTGTGTATCTCCTATTTACGTGAACCCGGGCCATTAACAACCAGACCATTGCTCATGTACGTCTGGAAAAACTCCAGATTGCGGAATGTTGTACTTTGCATATCCAAAGGATTTGAACGGCTATCCTGATGGCAACCTTTATAACGACGATGCAAAGTTCCTAGTTCTCCCCATTTGGAACGAAATACAGGGAAGTGGCTCGGGTGGCCTAACGCCGGACCGGCCAGATCTGCCCGAATCCGGATATTAGATCCCTGCAAATGACAATTTGAGCAGGATAAGTTCAACTGACCACGCTTTGTATAGAAGAATTTCTTACCATCAAGGTAAGCGGCCAACGCCTCTTTATCACCTTCAGGTATTTTGATATCAAACACCTTACCCCGGGATGTCCAGGCCATATATGCAGAGACTTTAGCTATCGCACCTTTTCCCCACTTCAATGGCGCTTCGCCATTATTCTCACGGCACTCGTTGATTTCCTGCTCTAACGTTTTCACCGTACCTTGTTCTTTATTCCAGTACGGGAAGTTTTGTCGTATACCGATCCCTCCGCTCTCAAAACAATCGGCATATCCTTTACCGTTGGCAAACGGCGTATTAAATAATCGTTCGCCTTCTTCAACATCAAATTCGTAGGGTGGAAACTCTTCAAGTTCTTCCCATTGGGATCTGGAATCCGCATCCACTGCATAAATACCATTCACATAATCTGACAACTCAGAGTCAGGAAAGCGGCTTTGATAGTAGCTTCGCAACGCCATACGATCCGCTTCAGGGTTAACAGTCTCAAGCGTCGTACCCGACCCTGCCGCAACTACAAGCTGTGAGCCCATGATAAGACTCATACCTATCATCAATTTTTTTATTATTCTCATTCGTTAGCACTCCACCCTTAGCATCGCCGGGTTAAGCAAGCCCCTTAATTACCGGGGCCGCTCTGATTATTTAATCGCCGCGGTCTCTGTACCTGTTTTGCCTGTACTCTCAATCCAGTCCATAGTCATTTCATCACCACTGGCACCACCCTCGAAAGAGAATGCAAAGTAAGGGTTTTTAGAAACAGCCGGCCCCAGGTTAGCTTCAAAAACCACTTTATCGGCGAGTTTAACAATCAGAGTCTGTAAAAATAACGCGGGAATTAATTCACCCGTTTTAGCATCTTTTCGTTGGCCTGACTCCATAACATGTTTAGCCATCATCTTGACACTGGTGTTACCACCAGAAGATTTTGCTTTAACTTTTAAAATACCTTTAGCCATCTCAGTTTCTCCAAATTCGTATTAACCGGCGCAACTTAGCTCTTGTAACTTAAGCCTCGCGACTTAACCACCACAACCACCGATAGTCACTTTCACTTCTTTAGCGGCACTGTAAAGTTTGCCATTTGCTTTGACTACAGCGGTTACTTTGGTTGTTTTACCCATTCGTACGCGGGTAGACACATCGGCTTTAGTTCCTGCCGGAATAATAAACTCAGCCGCTAATGGTGAAGGGTTACCCTCAATAAAAATACTCATAGACTCAACATCTGATAAGGTCGAGACTACTGTTACCGGAACAACCGCGCCATTTTCTGCAATATCAGGCGCTTTTAATGTCACTTCTGCACTTTCTTCAGGTGTAGCCGAGTCGAATAAAGCATTCATGGCGGCTGTTTGCTCTTTCGCCTGAAAAGCATCTTTACTCCATGCGGCAAATGCAATTTTTGGCATCAATACACTGGCACCGATCAATGCCCCACCGGTTGCAATGGCTTTCACCACCGTTCGACGATTTATACTCATTTTTCTATCCTCTGACTTCATCTACTCGTGGCAGATCAAAACTGGTAAATGTACTCAACAACCGCATCAATTTCTTCTTCTGAGAGAATCCAATGCTTACCGAGTGGCGGCATAATAGTAATTGGATTTGTTTTGCTCGCATCCCATATTTGTGCACGTAGCAAGCGTTTATCAGGAAAACGTTGTACCATAGCAACCATAGGTGGCCCCTGATTACCTGGAAGATTAGCGTCCGGATCGTTTATCTGATGGCAAGAGATACAGTTACCTCTTGATTTACCCATATAAACAGCCTTTCCTTCAGCGATAACGTCGTCCACTGTGGCCGCACTCGCAGGTGCTGTCGCTATCAACGCCAACAAGCCTGCTGCGCACATCGAAGTGGTCAGTTTACGCATTCGTTTCTCCTCTGAAACTGTCTTAACTGACAGATTTTTTATTGTTATAGAATAAAACGCTTTAGAAATATTTTTTATCCTGGCCTTTTACTTACTTACTCGACTCGACCATATAGATGACCGCTTCTTCAACCTGCTGATCACTCAGATCAACACGCCCGCCTTTAGGCGGCATGATGCCAGAAGATCCACTAAAGCCATTAATCGCATGCGCCACTAATACAGAGATACCCTGTTTAACACGCGGTGCCCACTCTTCATGATCGCCCAGCTTAGGTGAACCTGCTATGCCTGAACCATGACAAACTTTGCAGGCATTTTCAAATACCTCTTTGCCGGCAACTGCTTTATCCGATAATTCAACAGGATTGGCATCATCAATGTCGCTTGAGTCCTCTCCTGTCAGAGCCGCTTTACGTGCATGGGCTTTTTCTCTTTCAAGCTCTTCCTGCCCCTCATGAGAAGCAGCGGGCGCATCCGCACCTTCAATAAAGTGACCAACGGGAGTAATCCCTGTTAACGTTCCCTGTATCGTCATGGTTTTAGGGTCATCACACGCTTTCATACAACGCTCATTGTGGCCATCGGGTCTTGGGTCGTCAAAGAAGCCATCTTTATTCGGCATCTCTATTTGTGCAAGATTCTCATTGGTTAACACAAAGTCATCTTCAACTATTTCATTCAGGTATAACACATAAGCCGTTAATTGATATGTCTGCTCATCCGTCAATGAACGCGGAGCAGTAAAAGGCATCGCACGTCGAATATAATCGTACAACGTCGATGCATATGGCCAATATGACCCCACTGTTTTAGTTGGTCGCTCGTCTTTCAGCGTGCCAAAACCGCCTGCCAATACTGGCCAGCGTGCCTCGCCTTCACCAAAAAAACCATGACAGGTTGCGCATAACTGTTCATATACAACCTCACCGTCGGCAACACTACCCTCTCCGGGAGGAAGTCCTTTACCATCCGGACGAATATCGATATCCCACCCTGCGATCTGCTCCGGTGTGGCCATCTGACCAAATCCATACTTTTCTGCGGCGTTGGCAGGTAGCGCAATAAATAATGCAGCACCTAGTAATGAAAACATGACTGTTTGCTTAAGAGATCTGTACATTAGTGACCTCCCCGTTGGCCGCAACCTGCCACGTATGAATAGAGTTTTTATGATATATCGAATTGCCACCACGTATTTTACGTAACTGCTTTAATGTAGGTTGCACATAGCCAGTTTCATCGATAGCTCTGGCTTGTAATAACCACGGCTGGCCATCCCATTTAGTAACCAGGCTGAAACGCGTTAACGCTTTGGCTAGCACTAACCCTTTCAATTTGGCAGGCGTCCAGTTAACACCACCATCAAATGAGACGTCTACCTGCTTAATCTTACCTCGTCCTGACCATGCAACCCCTTCAATTTCAATCAAGCCGCTCTGCTTAATCGGGTGCTCAGGGCAGGGAGTAGTGATAACAGAATTGGTTTCCTGTACAAAAGTGAACTTCCGCGCACGTCCATCAGGCATTAAATCCGTGTATTTGGATGTTTCTTCACGGTGGTACCAGGGCTTATCACCTACTTCTAAACGACGTAACCATTTAATTGAGGTATTCCCTTCCCAGCCAGGATTAATTAAACGCAACGGATAACCTTGCTCAGGTCGGAGCATTTCTCCATTTTGAGCATAAACAACCAAGGTATCATCTAATGCCTTTTCCAGTGGAATTGAACGGCTCATGTGGGCTCCATCAGCACCTTCGGCGAGAATCCACTTACCTTCCGGCTGAACGCCCACTTCTTCAAGCAACGTCCGCAAAGGTACGCCGGTCCATTCACAACAACTCAACATGCCATGAGTGAACTGCAACGCTTCCATCTGCGCACCTTTCCACTCCATACCACCATTGGCCGGACATTCAATAAATTTGATTTCAGAGACCGATGGAAAACGCATTAAATCGGCCATGGTAAAAATAATCGGCCTATTCACAAGACCATGAATAATTAAACGATGTTCTTCAGGATTAATCTGAGGCACGCCGGCATGATAACGTTCAAAGACCAGGCCATTAGGTGTAATAATGCCTTTAAGGTCCTGCAGCGGAGACATAGAAATTGAAGAAATAGATTCAGCGGTTAACCAGGGAACCGTGCGACGAACCACATGGCTTTCATACTGAGAAGGCTGTCCGTAGGGAAACTCAACCACGCCGTGACCGAGCATTTTGCTCCACTTAGGCTCCATTGGCGGTAGGTTGCTAGTGCCAGCTATTGCTTGACCGGCTGACAACGTGGCAGCTAAACCACCCACTGTCATGACACCTTTACGCAGAAAATCGCGTCGCTCATTGATCGAGAGCCCTTCAGACTCTTTCGCGAGCTGTGCCATCAAATGGCGAGTACCAAGCCTCTTGATAATCCTGGACATTACTCCTCCGAATATTCACGCTAAATTATTGTTTATTATTATGCATAGCACATCTATTTCTTGCTTCTATCTCTGGCTTCTATCTTTTGCTTAGGTCATGCCGTAGTGGCTGCAGATTTTTTCGGGATTCTTGAAAAACTAACTCAGTAATTAACCCCGCTTATTATTATTTTTTGGTATAAGCATATAATAGAAAATACAACATTAGCACATCCTAAAACAAAATGAGATGAAATAACAAGCTACATCTTATATTTCTAATAAATAATTAGTCTAAAAAAGGAGTTTTATGAGCTCAATTACGCAAGATATCAGGCTTTTAGTTCCTATCAGCGCAAGAAAAAATAGCTGTAAAAAAGATAGCCACGATTAAGATTCATCGCCGTTTTGACATGTCTGTAAAGGGAGGGCAGAGAAATACAGCACTAAATATCTTTTGAAAAATAGCGGAAACCGGCAGGCATTCACCTGCCAGATCAATAACGACTTAGCTAAAAGGCTGTATTAGCAGTGCTTCCATACAGGAGGACGTTTGCTAACAAACGCGTCAATACCCTCTTTAGCATCGTCAATCATAATGTTTTCGGTCATTATCCGGCTGCAACGGGCATAAGCATCAGCCAAAGGGAGCTCTTTTTGTTCATAAAATGCTTTTTTACCGATAGAGAGTGTTTTCCTCGACTTACTCGCAATCAATGTAGCGACACCGTCCACATAAGCGTCTAAGTCACTATCAGCTATCATTTTATTAATTAGTCCCATTTGCTCAGCACGAACGGCGTTGATCAACTCCCCTGTCAGTAACATTTCCATTGAATGTTTTTGTGAAACCGCTCTGGACAGTGCAACCATCGGCGTAGAACAAAACAAACCAATATTGACTCCCGGTGTGCCAAAACGTGCTGATTCTGCTGCAAAAACGAGATCACAGCTGGCGACCAACTGACAACCCGCCGCGGTTGCCACACCGTGAACCTGAGCAATAACCGGTACAGAAAGACTAACAATACGCTGCATCATCCGGGAGCAGGTATCAAAGGTACATGCGTAAAAAGACTCCTCGCCTGAATCAAGCATCTCTCTCAGGTCATGTCCGGCACAAAACCCTTTACCATCACCTTTTATCACAACAACCCGGACTGAAATGTCTTCATCAAGTAAGTTCAGCTCATCAATCAATGCAGTCATAAGTGCCATGGATAAGCTGTTATAAGAAGTGGCTCGGGATAATGTTAACGTCGCGACGCCGTTTGCATCAGTGCGTTGGATTAATTCGCTCATTTCAAACCCTCTTATTTAATAACCTGTTCTTGATAGTTATTCTTGAAACCCAGTTCATACTAAAAGACACAAGACAAAAGTGCTTAAAAAAGGAAGATTGCTATCTTTGCATTGCCCCTTCCTGAAGCAACTCACGTACTCGCCAAGCGGCTAATAACATGGATGCGAGGCTGCCATAAAGATTGATTAAAATCAGACCTGCTGAAACAGCATCATCCGAATGTTGATAATTAACATGTGCTCTATCGACAATAAAACTATCGATGGACGCGAGTGTTCCACGACAGCCAGTTATCAGCTGTTTAATCACAAGGTAGTGTTTTTTCCCAGGAGATAACAATAAAGAGCGTTCTGTCAATGTTGCGATAACCGACAAATCGTGTTGCTGCGGATCAGGAACAACTTTTAGATTTTTCAGAAGCTGGTAACACAAGTTTTCGACAAGTGACTTCATTTGTTGTACTGCTACATCCGGGCTTTTCAGCACCAATTCAGATGCGCCTGACCAAACTGCATGTAGCTTTTTCTCATCAATGAGTGGATAAGCGGAGCCGACAGATGCAGAATCTTGTTCAACTTGCGGTGCGATTTTGTCTAAAAAAATCTGAAACTGCTCAACCACATAGGCCTTTCTGTCTTCATGTGAAGCGTAGTTATATCGCATGCTATGCCATAAACCAGGTAAGTCAGCATGCTCTACAACCATTTTCGGGACAATTTCACTGGTCTCAGGCAGCCCCATAAAATATTGGCGCAACTTGTGATAATCTGACTCATTGACGTTACGGCCCGTCACATGCGCAACGAGCAAATTTCGCAAATAAACGGCTCTTGGGTAAAACTTACTGGTATCGCTCATATTCCCTCATGAGTTATATAAAAGGATTTATTCATAGCATAGTATCGCATCATGATGAACACTTACTCAGATCTGCTCTGTGCTGAGTATAAAGCAGGAAAACTATTTATACAGTAATCCTGCATGACCACTTCATACTGACAAAATATCAATCATTTCAGGTATATGGTTGTTTTCCGCCCCGCTTTCCATGGCCGGACTGATTCCATGCCGATAACCTACTTCCAGGGATTTAAAGTCAAATAGCGCTGCATCCGCCAGATGGGAAGGCACAACATTTTGTAATGATCTGAACATTGTTTCTATTCGGCCCGGCGACTGCTTATCCCACGCTTGCAACATCTCTTTTATTATTTGACGCTGTAAACCATCTTGTGATCCACATAAATTGCATGGAATAATCGGAAATTCTCTTAGCGCAGCATACTCCGCTATATCCTTTTCTCTGGCATAGGCCAGCGGCCTGATCACCATATTTTTTCCGTCATCAGAGACCAATTTGGGAGGCATCCCTTTTAATTTCCCGCCATAAAACATGTTGAGAAAAAAAGTCTCAAGGATGTCATCGCGATGATGTCCCAACGCTATTTTATTAGCGCCGATCTCTTCTGCAAAACCATATAAGGTTCCGCGGCGCAAACGAGAGCAAAGTGCGCAGGTCGTTTTACCTTCCGGCACCACGGACTTAACAACGGAGTAGGTATCACGTTCAACGATATGAAACTGCACACCAACAGACTCCAGGTACGCAGGTAATACGTGTTCAGGAAAACCCGGTTGTTTTTGATCTAAATTCACCGCAACCAGCTCAAAAGAGATGGGCGCATTACGTTGTAAATTCATCAAGATATCCAGCATGGCGTAAGAGTCTTTACCACCGGATAAACACACCATGATTTTGTCACCGTCTTCAATCATATTGAAGTCAGCTATCGCTTTACCCATCTCCCGACGCAGACGTTTCTGAAGCTTATTCATGCGTAGCTTCATTTTTTTATCCAAACTTACATCGGTATCAATCTGTTCAGTCATCAGTGCAAAATTCATAGGTTGTTAAAAAAGGGGAATTATAAAAGCGCTCAGTATAACGAAAAGATAATCACTGCCCCAATCTATTTTCAGAACAATAAAAAACCCCCAGCTTTTATACCGGGGGTTTTATGCAGCAGCGCATCAATTAGTCAACGATCAATTGATTATTGTCGAGTAACTGAAGAATGATATCTGCATCAGTCTGTACGCCAGCATTTAGCTCTGTGACGCCATTTAAGGTTATCACTTGGTCTGCATTAGAGCCTGTGGTGTTAATCCCTCCATCAGATTTTATGTAGACAACCGTGTTACCGGCAGATTCCTCAAAGTGCAGGTATTGATCAAGTGTCGTGTCAGTTTCTCCCTGAAGCAAATCACTGAGATCAAGGACGTCCTTTTCATCGCCGGCCGTATCATAAACAGCAAAATCAGTAACAATATCATTACTTGAAGCTGTCCCTTCAGACCAGATAAAGAGGTCATCTCCGTCACCGCCTGTGAGAATATCGTTCCCAGCACCACCGAGTAATTGATCCTCGCCTGCGGTGCCTACGAGCGTATCATCCTGATCTGTACCCGCGATGCGGTTTTGCTGGATAACATTTAGTGTCAATACACCCGTATCAGTATCACCATCCGAATCAATGACCGTGTAATTAAATGCTTCATCTGAGGGCAGCGACTGGTTCTCTCCAGCCTGATAGCTATAACTACCATCCTGCATATCAAGAACAAGAGAACCGCCTTTGTCTGTAGATACAGTAACCACTGATCCTGAAACAGAAGC